>NZ_JACCSO010000291.1 GCF_013812955.1 Nannocystis sp.
TGGCGGACGTCTCCTCGGCCACCCTGGATCCGTCGTTTCCCGGACTGGCGCCCGCTGTCCCGGTTCATTGGAGCGAGCCCGACCAGCGCGCTGATGCGACGCCTGTCGAGCTTGCCCAGCTCGGGCAACTCGCCGATCAGCGTCGCCGGGACCAGGGCCGCCTTGGCGGCATCCTCGGGTGTGGCCTGGAGCGCCTCGTGGAGCTTGGCGTCGAGCGCAGCGATCTGAGCCTCGACGTCGGTCAGGAGCTGCTCGATGTGCGCTCGGGCCTCGGCCCCGCAAGTCTCCACGTTCCCGGGCGACGACCGGTGCGGCCCATCCGCTGCAGGAACCTCGCCACGGTCGTCGACGCATCGATCTGCGGCACATGGTCGAGGTCACCGACGTCGATCCCGAGCTCGAGCGCGCTGGTCCGCTGGAGCTCTCGTCGATCGGCTGGGTCGTGCCGGCCGTCGAGCTGTCTCCGGTGGTGGTGGTCGTGCCCGCGCCGGTGCTGGTGCTGGTGCTGGGCTCGCCGGTCGAACCGGTGCTGGTGCCGGGCAGCGGTCCGGTCGAGGTGCCCGCGCTGTCGGTGCCGCTGCCGCTCGGATCGACGGTGCTCTGGGTCGGGTCGACGCCGGTGGTCGGCAGCACGCCGGGGCCGGTGCTCGAGTCGGGGGTCGTGGTGCCGGCGGTCTCGGTCGCCGAGGCCGACGCACCCGTGCCGTCGTTGTTACAGGCGACGAGACCGAGCAGCGAAAGGGCAACTATGGAAGAGGCGCGGGGGTTCATATGTGGATCCCTATCATCGTCGGGGGGATCCACGCAATGCCGGGCGGCCTCGCGGGCTTGGTCACCGGACCTGGGGATCCGGATCCACGAGGCCGTAGGGGATGAATGCAGCAGGGCGAGGGCGCGGCGTATCAGCCCTCCGTGGCGGGCAGCCGGGCGAGGTGCCACTGGCAGATCGAGGCCATCGTCGCGGTGGGCGCAAAGCCGACGTGGCGCATCAACCGCTGGAACGCGGGATCGGCCTCTGCCAGCACGATCGGCGGGGATACCTCGCGAAAGAACGCCTCGTTGAGGGTCCAGACCGCGATCGAGAAGCTGCGCTCGCGTGAGATCGGCAGGCTCGCTCGCTCCGAGGGGGAGACATAAGGCAGCACATAGGGCGCACGCGCGGTCGTGCCGTCGGGCAGGTCGACCACCAGTCCGCCGTCTCGCGCACCGACGAGCAGGTCCCGGCAATCTCCGACATCCAGCGAAGCCGCGGTCGGCTGCGAGACGAGGACGACCCCCTGGATGCGCAGCGCCTCCGGCAACAGCGCGAGCACCTGCCGGATGGTGTCACCGGTGACCATATCGTCGTCGAGCAGCGTATACTCGCCCGCCGGAATGGCGGCGATCTGCGCGGCGAGCGGGGCGAAGCCCGGACGCGCGACGATCGCCGGCGACGCCTCGCCGCCGCCCAGCGGGAAGCAGCGCGACACCCCGAGGTCGAAGGTCCCCGGAATGCAGGCGTCCAGGCTGAGCACCTGCTTGCCCGCCGTGCGCCGCCGCGCCTCCAGCCGCTGGACGCCGAGATCGAGGCGCCGGACCTCGAGGTCGTATGCGACATCGGGGGCCGCGGCCGCGCGAAACTCCGCACGCAGCAGCGCGACCAGGCCGTCGACGAATTGGTCGCGCCGGGCGAGCAGCTGCGCGCCGTCGCGGCCGGTGGCCCATGGGAGGACCGCCAGGTCGCCCTCGTCGCGCAGGGCAAACACGGCCTGGCGCGGCGCTTCTGGCCCGGCTGTGAGCCGCTGCGTCCACGCATTAAAAGTTTCCCTGACGCTTTTGGTCAGAGCGCCGAGGTCGCCGCGGCGGACCTTGCTCGACGATACTCCTGGTTGCGTCGTCTCGCCGGACACGAAGATGATGGCGGGATTGCGGGCGACCAGCGGCTCGGCCCGCACCGCCTCGAATGCGCGTTCGTGGCCGGGGCGGCTGATGCAGACGCAGCCGCCGCGCTCGAGGAAGGTGCGCGCGAAGCGAGCATTGTCGCCGCCGAACACATAGACGATCCGGATCGGCCGGTGACAGGGCAGGTGGGCCGCCAGATAGTCCTCGAGGTGGCGAATGACGTCGGTAAAATTCAGCTCCTGAGCGTTCTCCAGGGCCTCCCAGCCGTCCGTCATCAGCCAGTCGCTGTCACGCACCGCGGCGGCGCAGAGGTGCAGCCGGTGGGCGGCGTCCAGGGTGCTCGCCCCGCACTTGAGCCCGACATAGGCGTCGTGCGATGGTGACAGATATCCACCGAGCACGACCGCGCCGCGGCGCTCGAGCGCGTCGCGGGCGAGCGCCATCATCTCGAGGTGCGCGCTATGCACCGGACAGAACGCGCCGGTGCTGACGAGCACGACCAGTGGTTTTGCTGGATCCGCGGTCTTCAATCGCTCGCTGATCTTGTGTAGTGGTGTGGCGAGCCAGCGCGGATCCTCGCGCCTGGTGTTGTCGGCCTCGATGTCGGTCCGGTCGTCGAAAAAACCGGCGCGCTCGAGCTCGTGCTCGCTGTGCAGGTGGGCGTGGGCTCTGGCGTAGAAGACGTCGCGCAGGACCTTCCAGGCGAGGCGGCGCGCCGGCTCGGCCCGCACGGCCGGTGCCAGGCCGCGATATGCCGCGTCGACCTCGGCGCGTGAGGCCCCGGGCTCGAGGCCGAGTCGCCGCCACAGCGGCGGACGTGCGGCCGGCCTGGGCGCGCCGGGGCCGCAGCGCCGATATACGATGTCCGTACGCAGCAGCAGCTTCGGGCGGTCACCGACGAGTTCATCCGCGTCGTGCAGGATCCGGTGCTCGAGGAGCAGCGCGTCTCCTGCACGCGGCAGCGAGCGAAACAGGACCCGCGGGCAGTCCGTCGGCTCGGCGGCGTCCCAGTCGGCGTAATCACGCTCGCACCGGGGACGATTGCGCTGGGGATCGATCAGCAGCCGGGTGGCGCCGCCCTCGTGTTCGTCGAGATCGTCGAGATAGACCAGCATGCTCATCAGCGTGCGGCTGCCGTCGGCTGCCTCGTAGGGCGCGTCGTAGTGCGGCACGAGCAGGCCTCCGCGCTCGTAGCGGATGAAGCGCAGCAGGGGATTGACGCCGATCGCCCGCCAGACGGCGCCGTCCGTCAATGTTGGCAGCATTGGGATGCGGCCGGCGAGGCGCTCCCATAACAACCCGGCGAATCGCGGCTCGAGGCAGGTGGCGCGGTACGAGCCCACCGCGTCGGACCGGACATCGAAGCCCGATCGCATGCCGTTGCGGCCGACGGGCACCCAGGGCCGCGGCCCCGGCTCGGCGCGAAGCACCCGGCACTCGTCGGGCGTGAGCAGGCCGTGAACCACCGCGGCGTCGTCGCCGAAGTCGTGAATGGGCGCGCAGGTGGGCGCGACGGGGCGGTGGGGGTCGAGGCGATCGAGGGTATGTTTCGAGGGGGTGAACTCGCCGACCCAATCGCCCGACTTCGGCGCGGCAGGGATCGGGTATGTGGGCCCCTCGGTCCAGCCGCCCGGGACAGCGCGCTCATATACGTCGAGGTGGATCGCCGGGGAGCCGCCGAGGTACTTGTGGGCGTTGTAGCCGTGCAAGGCCTCCAGACGGGCTCGTTGGGCCTCAAACTGGGCCAGGGCGTCCGCGCCGAGGGCGCTCGTGATGCCGGCTCGCTCGCTGTCGGGTCCGAGCGCGAGATAGAGGGTATAGAGCTCGATGAAATCGTAGGACGCGCCGATCATCATCTCGTCGGTGCGGCCGTCGAACACGTCGCCGGTCGGGGTCGCAGCGATCACGCTGGCAGGCACGCCGAGCTGCCGGGCCGCGGCATAGACCTCGCTTTTATGGAGGTCCGAGATCAGCTGGATATCCACCATCCCGTCCGAGGCCTTGCCGAAGAAGCCGATGTATCCGCCCTCGTCGCGGTTGGTGGTCCCGAGCAGCACGGCGGGCAGGCCCTGCTGGGCGAGCAGACTGGTGAGATAGTAGAGCGCGGGCGCCCGCAGATACGAGACGAGCTGGCCGGCGGCCCAGGGGCCACCGGGGGTGCCCAGGGCGCCGTCCACGGCCTGCTTGACCGCGACGTGCCCGGGCGAGAGGTCGACCGTGACGGGCTCGATGCCGAAGCATTCGGCGACCTCCCGGCCCCGCGCCAGCGCGAGGTCCTGGTTGCTGGCGCCCTCGGCTACGAACATCGGCATCAGCGCCGCGACGACCCGCTCGATCGGTGAGCCGGGCGCGCGCGCGGCCGCACAGACGAGCGCGAGCGTGACGGCCGAGTCCACGCCGCCGCTGACCCCGACCAGGCAGGCCTTGAGGCCCGACTCGCGCATGTAGCGATTGAGCAGGTCGACCTTGGCCCGCACCAGGGGCAGCACGGCGAAGCCCCGTCGCCGGCGCAATTCCGCGAGCAGATCCAGCAGCTCGGGGTGGAGCGCCGGACTGCCGAGGCGGCCGCTCTGGTTGTTGGCGAGCACCCGGGTTCTTTACCAAAAATCGCGGGAGCGCGTGTCCACCCGCCTCTTGGGTCATGTTCAAAGGGACATGCCGGTACCATGGATCCGCGCGCCACGGCCCGCGGGCGCGCCAGCGAGCCCGGGCAGGGCAGGGCAGGTCATGCCCGCAATTGGAACGTGGCCTCGCCCAACAGCTTCCCGTTGATGCGCAGGTCCACGGTATGCGCGCCGGGGTGATAACGGCGCGTGGTCACCAGCTTGAACGAGTGGCGGCGCTCGAGCACGCGCTGCTCTCGCGGCCCGAGCTCGAGCGTCCAGCCCTTGAACACCTTGGGCGAGGCGCTGCCGTTGGCCTTCACGTGGTGCACGGCGTAGTCGATCACCAGGCGCTGGGGTTTCGCCGCGGTCGAGCTCAGCACGAGGCGCAGCGTCAGTTCACCGCCGATGGCGACCCGCGCCGGGGCGACCGTCCACTGCGCCTCGCCGCGAAAGGCCTGGCCCAGGCCCCACGCGGCCAGCACCGTCGGGTCGCCCTGCTTGATCAGCGTGCGACTGGCATGTTTGAGCAGCGCGCGGCGCTCCTCCGACGCCCCCGGCAGGTGATGCGCCAGCCATTGTGCCACCCGCGCGGGGTGGTCCTTGGCGATGTCGTTCAGGTGATTGGCGACGCTGCGCCGCACGTACTCGCTGGGGTCGTCCTGCAGCGCCGCGAGCAGCGGCAGCGTCGGGGTCGGGTCGACCACCAGCGCTTGCAGCCGCAGGCCCCAGGGCAGGCGCGGGCGGCTGCCCTCGCTGACCAGCCGTCGCACGTGCGCGCTCGGGTCCTCGACCCACCGCGCGAGGGTCGTGAAGCACAGCGCGGGGTGGCGCACGATGAACGGCCGGATCGCGAACTCGGCGGTCAAGCGCTGCGTCATCGCGTGCAGCGCGGCCAGACCACGCTCCGGGGCGTCGATTGCGATGCGGGCGATCGCCTCGGTCAAGGGCCACACCGCCCAGCCGGCCAGGCCGGATTCGCTGGTGCGCAGCGCCGAGAGGTCGTCGCCCGCACCCGCTGGCCCGAGGCTGGCTTCCAGCAGCCCGGCGGCGCGGTCGACATCGGCCGGCAGCGTGGCCACCAGCGCGTCGGCGACCTGCAGCACGCGGGCCTTCAGCTCCAGCGCGTCGAGCCCGGCCAGCGCGCGGGTCTCGAAGCCGCGGCGGTCGAGGCCGGCATCGATCCGCTGCAGGTGGTGACCGATCGATCGCACGACCTCGGCGTTGATCAGGTTCTTGAACGGCTCGCCCATGGGCCGGCAGTTTAGGCGCGCGCGAAAACATTCCAAGCCCCCGTCGACAGGGTCACCGCTGGCGAATTGCCCGTGACGCCTGCTGCCGCCCTCGTCGCCCTCGGCGCGTGATGTTAATGTCGCCGGTGATGCAACGCAGTGACCTGGGCCGCGCGGACCTCGAGCGCCTCGACACCCTGGAGGCCCCCGAGGCGGTGGCGCGGCTCGCCGCGATCGTCGAGGCGCTGCCCACCTG
>NZ_JACCSO010000293.1 GCF_013812955.1 Nannocystis sp.
GATGTGCTCCGCGAGCCAGCGCGCGCGCGCCGGGGCGAAGCCGAGGCCCGTCAACAATTGCGGCAGGCCGCGCGCGAACGCTTCGGCGTCGGGGTAGCGCGCGCGTGCGGGCGTCGAGCTCGGCCTCGGGCGGCGCGCCGCTGGCCTTGAAGCCGGGGTACCAGAGGTCGATCGGCTCGAGCGGGCGTCCGAGCCGACCCTCGATCACCTCGGCGACCTTCGGCACCAGCGGCGAAGTCAGCACCAGCTCGAGCAGCGCCTTCACCCGCGCCTCGGGCAGCTCGCGACCGATCTCGAAGCTGCGCGCGATCGCGGTCGGGGCGAAGGGCACGAACGGGTCCTCGCGGCGGGCGGCGTGGAACTGGGCGAGCAACATCGCGTAGCGCGCGTCGTCCTCACGCGCGCCACCTTGGGCCACCACCCGCGTCGGCGCGTCGGCCTCGATGCTGTCGGCCGGGGCCGCCGTGACCACGTTGGTGACCGGGTCCCAGTCGACCCGCGGATTATCGATGACCGCCGCCGGGATCGTCTGGGTGACGATGCGCTCCATCACCGTGACGATCAGCCGCTGCCGCGCCAGCCCCTCGGGATCGCCATAACGGCCCTTGAGCTCGTCGCGCAGGTTCCAGTGGCTGATCAGCCGCAGCCCCGCCGGGAACGGCCGCGCGCCGCGAGCGTCGACCAGGTGATGCATCCACAGGTTGTACTGCGACACATAACGGTCGGCCTCCGCGCTGGCCTTCGTCACCGCCTGTCGGACCTCGCCCGGCACGCGCCGGCCGAAGCGACTGGCCAGCCGCCGCTCGGCCCACTCGCGGCGGGTATAGCCCGGCCCCTGCATGTCGCGCTCGGCGAGGGTCGTCAGCGGGAAGTTGAGCAGCACCACGAAGCCGACCTTGCTCGTGAACAGGTCCTCGATCATGCGCGCGCCCGGGTCGTAGGCGGCGAGCAGCGGATCGACCGCCAGCAGCGGCCCGACGTCGACGTCGCTGGCGCGCCGCACCTCACGCCCGACCTCGTGGATGTGGCCCTCGATCTGCTCGAACACCGCCTCGAGCCGGGCGAAGGTCGCGTCGAGCAGCGCCGGGTCGCCGATGAAAAACTCGGTCACGAAGGCCGCCAGGTCGCCGTCCTCCGGCCGCCACATCGCCACCACCTGATCGACCCCGCGCTCGATGCGGTCCCTCTGCGCCTCCCCGTGCACGCGCAACAGCCCGGCCTTGAGCCCGGCGATGTCGACGGGCACAGGCACGGGCGCGACCACAGGCGAGAGCGTGGCCGGCGTTGCGGACGCGGCCGCCACGATCGGCGTCTCGCCGGTCACGACCCCCTCACGCGCTCGCACGTCACCGCTCGCGGCCGGACGCGAGTCACAGGCCAGCAGCAGCAACGCGGACAGGATCGTGGACGAGAGCGGTCGCGGGAGCAGCATCGCGGCATCCTTTGTACCTGATCGCGCTGGACCGTGTGCGCCCCCCTACTTGCATGCGCACGCCGGCGCGGGCCATGCTCGCGGCCATGCGGCGCCCCCTCCCGGTCCTCGCCCTGCTGCTCGCCGCCTGCTCCGCCGCCGACCCCGCCGGAGCCACCGGCTCGAGCGCCGGCAGCACCACCACCGAAGCCAGCACCGCCGGCCCGACCACCCTCGACCTGGGCACCACCGAGCCGACCACCTCGAGCGCCACCACCGAGCCCACGACCTCGAGCGCCACCACCTCGAGCACGACCTCGAGCACGACCTCGAGCACCACCACCACGAGCACCACGACCACCGACGAGACGGGCACCACGGGCGCCTCGCCGCCTGGTCTGCGCTACCACGAGGTCCGCCAGAAATCGGCGCACAACAGCTTTCAGCGCGACGAGAGCCTGCTCGACCAGCTGGTGTATCACCGCATCCGCTCGCTCGAGCTCGACATTCATCACAGCAAGGCGTTCGCGGCCGAGGTCCCCGGCGACTGGTACGTCTATCACACCGCCATCGTCGACGCCGACAGCCACTGCCGCCGGCTCTCCGACTGCCTCGGCCTGCTCGCGGCGTTTCAGCGGGCCCAGCCGGAGCACGAGGTGCTGACGCTGTGGATCGACCTCAAGGACGGCTTCATCGCCGATCACCAGCCCGCCGACCTCGACGCGTCGCTGTCTTCGGCCTTCGGCGCGCAGCTCCTGACCCCCGCCGAGCTGCTCGCCGGCTGCCCCGCGGCCACCAACCTCCAGCAGGCGGTCACCCTGCCTGGCTGCGGCTGGCCCGAGCTCACCGCGCTGCGCGGCCGGGTCCTGGTCGCCCTCACCGGCGGCGACCTCGACGACCCCGCGGGCGCGCTCTCGACCTACGTCGGCCAGGACCCGAGCGGCCGCCTCGCGTTCGTCGCCCCCGACCTGCACGCCGCCGAGGCCCTGCCGAACCACCCCGAGGCCCTGCTGCACAACCTCGCCCTCGCCGATGTCGACCTGGCCGGCGATGTCCGCGACGCCGGTCTGGTCAGTCGGGTGTGGGTGCTCGACGACGCCGCCGACTGGGACGCCGCCGCTGCGGCCGGCGCCCACCACCTCGCCACCAACAAGGTCAACGCCATGCAGGACCTCTGGGCCAGCACCGCCGGCGCCGGTGGCTGGCCGTTCGCCTGCAAGGTCGAATGTGAGGCGCCCGCGCGCGAGCCGACGCCGATCCTCGCCGCCCATGTGGATTCGGGCGATCAGTGGGGCGACAGCGACGACGCCCTGTTCGCCTGGCTCCCCGCGCAGGGGGTCAGCGCCCTCACCGCCGCGCTCGTGGTCCCGAGCAGCCACGTCGAGCCCTGGGCCAAGGGTTGCCTCGCCGCCCGCCAGGGCCTCGCCGCCGGCGCGCCCTACCTGGCGATCTGCCGCCCCGCCGACAATCACCCGCTCAGGGTCCAGTATCGCCCCCAACCCGGCGCGAACACCAAGTCCGCCGACCTCGCGCAGATCTCCGGCCTCGATGTCGAGGCCCCGGTCTTCGCCCGCCTCGAGCTCGGCCCTGACGCCCTGTGCGCCCGCGGCCTCGGCTCCCACGACGGCGTGGTCTGGACCCTGATCGCCGAGTTCTGCTTCGCCGCGCCCCTGACCCACCTCGGCCTCAGCGCCTCCTCCCACGGCGCCGGCGAGCTGCGCCTCCTGTTCGCGGACCTGCAGCTCACGTTCCACGGGCCGCTCGCCGCCGAGGACCTCACCGTCACCCTGCTGGGCGCGGCCGCGGGCAGCGTCGTCCAGGGCCCGTGACCCGGCCGGATCGACGGCGCACGGCCGTGGTACGGGCCAGCTTGCTTCCTGGACACACCCGTAATACCATCCGAACCGCTCGGTGCGCGAACAACGGCAGTGACGGCGCCCTCTGGCCGTGGTGAACCCTGCCTCTCGGAACGTTCGTGGCTGCGAATTTGCTCGCAACGCCGTCCCCGACTCGTGGCAGACCGGGCCTGCGCAGACGCAGACGCCCAGAAAGACCCTCGCATGAATCTCAAGATGGCAAATGCTGTGCTCGCGGAGATAGAAGATGGCTTGAATGGTGGCCTCGCCACCATCGACCTGTTCAGCAAGTCGACCGGCATGACCGTCGCCGGCATCCGCAGCTCCCCCAAGGCCTGCGCCCTCTTCAACATCCTCTCCGAGCGCATCACCGAGACGATCAAGAAGTCCGGCCTGCCCGTGCCCGAGTACGTGTCGCAGACCCTGCTCCGCCTCGGTGAGGACGCCAGCGTCATGATCGTCGTCATCGACCTCACCGAGAAGTACCGCATGGGCCTCGCGGTCGACTGCAACAAGGCCCAGCTCGGCGTGCTCGTCAGCGTGGTCCTGCCCGACGCCATCCCCCGCCTGCGCGAAGCCCTGCACTGAGCCTCGGCTCCCGCTCGCGGCAGCGGAGCGAGGACATCCTCGACGTCCCGGACATCCTTGCGATGTCCGAGGACAAAGGCGATGTCCGCTCGCCGAGCACGCAGCCGCGCGAGTCGGTCGACTCGCTTCATCGGCGCCGCTCGCATCACCGCGCGTCGTCGCTCTCGTCGCCGCCCGCGCCGCGTTACCTGCCCGAAGAGACAGCTCTGGCTCGACAGCACCGGCGGCCTCGGATACCGTTGCGCTGTGGGCTTCGCGTGGAACGTGGCGGAGGCCCTGCGCTTCCGCGATGAGAGCAGCGAGGCCATGCTCTGGCGACCCAGGCGGAGCCTGCTGATCACCCGCGTCACCGGCCACGCCGGCATCGAGCTGCTGGATTTTTACGAGATGCAGGCGGAGCGGGAGATGCCCGCCGGTCCGCTGCGGGTGTTTCACGACTGGTCGGGCCTGACCGGCTACGACCCTGCCGTCCGCGACGAGCTCAAGCGCTGGGGCAAGCTGCACACCCGCGAAGTCGCCGGGGTGCATTATCTGGTGCGCTCGAAGGTCGTGGCGATGCTGATCTCGGTCGCCGCGCTGTCGATGGGCCGCGACCTCGACGCCACCACCGATCGAACTTCGTTCATGCGCCAGGTCGACGCGGCCATCACCGCCCGTTGATGAGGCCCGGCGCGGCCACGATCGCGCTCCATCACGCCCGCTGTTCGCGGACACGCTCGAGGAATATCCTGGACCTCGTCAGCCGTCGACGGCGACAGGGGATCCGATGGCGCCGACGAACGGTCAGAACACCAAGCGGCCCCTGTGGCGTCGCGGACTGATGATCTCGGCGCAGCTGCTGCTCGGCCTCGGCCTCGGCGCCGTGATCGCCGAGATCGCGTTCATGCAGCGCGACGACGGGGCCTTCCCCCACGTCAACTTCTATGTGCCCGACCCCGAGCTCGGCGTGCGCCTCGAGCCCGGCGCCAGCATGCGCTTCCAGCTGCGCCAAAATCCGCTGAGCACCATCCACGTCAACAGCCGCGGCTTTCGCGGCAGTGAGTGGCCCGCGGCCCGCGACAATGAGGTCATCGTCGTCGGCGACTCGCAGGTGTTCGGCCTCGGCGTCGAGGACGACGCCACCTTCTCCGCCGGCCTCGCCGGTCGCAGCCATCGCCCGGTCATCAACGCCGGCGTGCCCACCTA
>NZ_JACCSO010000482.1 GCF_013812955.1 Nannocystis sp.
CTCGTCGCCGGCGGTGCCGGTGCTGGCGTCGCTGGCCGAGGGCTGGCCTGGACCGAAGCCGTCGTCGGAGTCGGCCGCGCCGCTCGAGCAGCCGGCGAGCAGGGCCACGAGCGCGGCGACGGGGACAAGAGGTTGCAGTTGCAACATGCCGTTTTAGGTGAGCAGCCCGGGCAGCTCGTCGGAGGTCTCGCCGCCGTTGAAGCCGAAGCTGGGGGTGTCGATGCCGATCGCGCGCAGCATGGTCACGTGGGCCTTGCTGAGGTTCCCGCCGGGCTCGCGCACGTGCACGCCCGGGTTCATGGCCCCGCAGGCGCGGCCGGCGAGCAGCACCGGCATCTCGAGGTCGCTGTGCTGCCAGCCCTCGCCGTACTCCGAGGTGCCGAACACGCAGGCGCGGTCGAGCAGGGTGTTGTCCATCGCGTCCTTGCTGGCGGCCATCTGGTCGAGCAGGCGCGCGAAGGCCTGCATCTGATAATCGGTGATCGCGCGCACCGACTCCCAGGCGCCGTCGTGACAGGTCTTGTGCATGTCGTTGGCGACGCCGAGGTTGTCGAACACGTGGGTGGTCGCCGGCGCGGTCAGCATGAACGAGAATACGCGGGTCAGGTCGCAGCGCAGGGCGACCGCGAGGATCTGGGCCATGATGTCGGTCTTGACCAGGAGGTCGCCGGAGTCGCCGGGCGGCGGCGGCACGGCGTCGCAGGTGCCCGAGGTCAGCTCGAGGCGGCGCTGGATCTCATTGAGGTGATCGAGGTGATCGTCGAGGCGCTGGCGGTCGACGCTGCCGAGGCGCGCGCGCAAGCTCTGGGCGTCGTCCTTGACCGCGTCGAGCAGGCGCGCGCGATGACCGAGCGCGACCAGGTCACCGGGCACGTCGAAGAGCAGGCTGTAGAGCTGCGCGGGGCTCATGATCGGGGCGATCGCCGAGTCGGGCCCGCTGTACGAGATCGCGTTCCAGTGGCCGTAGTCGTGGAAGCGGGCGCCGCTGATGCCGAGCACCAGCGAACGAAAGCGCGAGGGGCTGTTGCCGTAGAACTCGGGGTGGGTGGCGACGTACTGATCGAGGGTCGGCCGCAGCACCGTCATGGTGTGCGAGGGATGATCGAAGCCCTCGGCGCGCATGCGGTCGCCGGTCAGCGCGACGTGCCAGCCGCGCATGTGCCCGTCGCTCTGGCCGGGCGGGGCGTCGGGGACCGCGGTATGGGGGGTGAGACCCGTCGCGATGCTGACGTTGTGGGCGGCGAGCGGGGTCAGCAGCGGGCTGGGGGCGTAACCGGGGCCGGTGGCCGCGGGGGTCCAGAGGTCGGTGTAGCCGCCCTGGCCCTGGGTCGGGCCGTGGCCGGCGTGCCAGGGCATGCCGTTGGCCCAGTAGAAGATGCCGAAGATCGGCGGGCTGGTCGGGTCCGCCGCGTGGGCGCGGCGGGTCGGGATCATCGCGTCGAGCAGCGGCACCGCGAGGCTGACGGCCGCGCCGCCGCCGAGGGCGCCACGCAGGAAGGTGCGACGAGCGAGGGGCTTGATGAGGGTCATGGTCAGGTCTCCTCCCCGGACACGGTGCGAAAGACTTCGCTGGTCACGAGGGTCAGCATCAGGTCGCGGAAGCGGTTGCCGGCGGCGTCGAATTGGTCGCTGACCAGGTTGAGGCCGGGGCGCTCGGACACCACCTCGCGGCGGCCGATCGCGTGGCGATACAGCTGGGTCACGATGCAGCGTCCGACCCGCGGGTCGTCCTTCAAGATGTCGGCGAGGTCGCGGGCGCTGGTCAGCGGCATGCCGTCGAGGTCGCCCGAGGCGTCGATCGGCTGGCCGTTGTCGAGGGTCCGCCAGGCGCCGATCGGGTCGAAGTTCTCGAACAGGAACCCCGGCGGGTCGATGAAGGCATGGCAGCCGGCGCAGACCGGGTTGGAGCGGTGCTCCTCGAGCCGCTCACGCAACGTCTTGCCCTCGTCGCCCGCCTGCGGCTCGAGGTTCAGGTCGATGTCGGGCGGCGGCGTGGGCACTTCCTGACACAGCACGCGGGAGCGCACGTACTTGCCGCGGGCGGTCGGCGAGTTCTCGGTCTCGTGGGCGTTCATCGTCAGGAAGGCGCCGAGGGTCAGCAGGCCGGCGCGCGGGCCGTCCTCCGGGAGGTCGACGGGCACGAAGGTGATCGGCGTGGCGCCCTCGGCCGCGACGCCGTAGAGGGCCGCGAGCTCGCTGTTCACGAAGGTGTGACGCGTGCTGAAGATGCTGCGGATGTCGCCGTCTTGCCGATAGATGAGGTCATCCACCAGCAGGCGCACCTCGGTGCGCATCGAGTCGATCATCGTCGGCGAGGCCAGGGGATAGCGGGTCGGGTCGCGGGTGATGCCGTCGAGGCGGCCGAGGTCGAGGAACTGGGTGAAGAAGTCACGCACCGCCTCCTTGGCGCGCGGGTCCTTGAGCAGGCGCTCGG
>NZ_JACCSO010000483.1 GCF_013812955.1 Nannocystis sp.
TCCGCGCGCCGGCGCAAGGCCGGCGCACCGCGGGCACGCTGCCGGCGCACGCGGGCTCACATCCGCGGGCGCGACCGCATTCGCAGGTTTGCGGTCATCGGGTCATGTTTTCGCGGATCCGAGGGCGCCGGCATAGGCGGCGGCATCGAAGCCGACGAGCGCGATTGCACCGCGCAGGAGCAGGGGCCGGCGAATGAGCATGCCGTGGCTCGCCAGCTCCGCGAGCGCGGAATCCTCGTCCATCGTCTTGAGCCGCTCCGCATAACCGCCGGTGCGGTACAGCTGGCCCGACGTATTGAAGAGGCGGCGCAGCGCCACGCCGGATCGCTGAAGGATGGTGCGCAGCTCGGCGGCGCTCGGCGGATGCTCGGCGATGTTGCGCTCTTCGTAAGGAATGTCGTGATCGTCGAGCCAGCGCCGCGCGTTTCGGCAGGTGCTGCACCCGGGGTAGGCGTAAAAGACTGCCTTCATGGCTCGAAAATGTACCACGCCTCATGACCCACATGGCCCAATGGTCAGGTGAATAACGTGCACGCGCACGCGCGTGCGGCGAGCCGCGGCGAGCCCAGGTCGCCCGCAAAACCGCCTGGCTTTGCATTCTCCGGAAAGGCGAGTAAAAAGCGAGACGGCCGGTCCGGGGACCGTGCCACTGTCACTCGAGCGCGCGTCATGAACATGCACAAGCAACTGTCCTCCACGGCCACGACCCTGGCCATCCTACTGACCGCCGGTACTGCCCTGGCACAGGAGCCTACAGCGCCCGCGGATGGGCCCGCGGACGGGGAGGCCGGTGTATCGGCAGGTGGATATGTCTCGCTCGCCGACTCCTCGGTCGGCCCGAGGGTCACGGCCGGGGCGGACGCGAACAACAGCAAGACCGACGCGGGCGAGCCCAAGGAGAAGTGGATCAAGCGCCACCGCCCGGTCCGTCATCAGATGGAGCTCGGCATCTATGGCGGCATCATGCTGCCGAACACCGAGCACGAGCTGTACGACCCGTCGATCAACATGGGCCTCGACTGGCAGTCGTACAAGAAGATCGCGCCCGATATCGGCCTGCGCTTCGGCTATTACCCGCTGTCTTTCCTCGGCCTCGAGGTCGAGGGCGGGGTCGTGCCGACCAAGCTGCGCGACGACAGCGACAAGGCGCTGCTCGGGACCTTCCGCGGCTACGGCCTGGTGCAGCTGCCGTACCGCATCGCCCCCTTCGCCCTCGTCGGCTTCGGCATGATGGGCACCAACGGCAGCAAGATCGGCAACGACATCGACCCCGCGCTGCACTTCGGCGGCGGCGTGAAGTTCTACATCAACCGCCTGCTGGCCCTGCGGGTCGACGTCCGTGACAACGTCACCGCCCAGTACAAGGTCGACGCCGGCCGCACCCACCACGTCGAGGTCCTGCTCGGCCTGTCGCTGCTGCTCAACCGCAAGAAGCCGACCCCCAAGCTCGATGTCGACACCGACGGCGACGGCTTCCTCGACCGCGTCGACAGCTGCGTGCAGGTCAAGGGCGTCGCGCCCGACGGCTGCCCGCTCGCTACCGCCGAGGAGCCCGACACCGACGGCGACGGCTTCAAGGACAGCGTCGACGCCTGCGTCAACGAGCCCGGCATCGCCCCCGACGGCTGCCCGGACACCGACGGCGACGGCTTCAAGGACAACGTCGACAAGTGCCCGCAGGTCGCCGGCGTCGCGCCCGACGGCTGCCCGCCGCCCGACACCGACGGCGACGGCATCATCGACGCCAACGACAAGTGCATCCAGGAGCCGGAGTCCAAGAACAACTACAAGGACGCCGACGGCTGCCCCGACGAGGTCCCGAAGGCGGTCGCCCGCTTCAGCGGCGTCATCAAGGGCATCTACTTCGACGTCGACAAGGACTCGATCAAGAAGACCTCGAAGAAGACCCTCGACGAGGCGATCGTGGTGCTCAAGGAGAACGACGACGTGCGCCTGGAGATCAGCGGCCACACCGACAACACCGGCGACCGCGACCACAACGTCGACCTCTCGACCCGCCGCGCCGAGGCGGTCAAGAAGTACCTGGTCGACGCGGGCATCGACGCCTCGCGCCTGACCGCGCGCGGCGCCGGCCCCGACGAGCCGGTCGCCGACAACAAGACCAAGGCCGGCAAGGCCCTCAATCGCCGCATCGAGTTCAAGCTGCTCGGCGCCAAGTGAGCGCCGCGTAGCGACCACCTCGAGGCAATCGGGCACGCCCGGGTTCGCAAGAGCCCGGGCGTTCGCCGTTGGCGAGCGGTCGTCGCCGAGGAGGGTGTCGAGAGCGTCGACAGCCCGTACCGCTCGGGCTAGAGCGCGTCGCTCGGGGCGGGGCTAGAGCGGGTGCGCAGCGGCGTCCGCATATCGACGGGGATGCGGACCGTGAAGGTCGAGCCGACCCCGGGGGCGCTGTGCGCCTGGATCGAGCCGTGCATCATTTGACAGTAGTGGCGGCTGATCGACAGCCCCAGGCCGGTGCCGCCGTATTTGCGGGTGGTCGACTCGTCGGCCTGGCGAAACGGCTGGAACAGCTCCTCCAGGCGTTCGGACGCGATGCCGATGCCGGAGTCATGGACCTCGAGGTGCAGCCACTCGGTGCCGGCGGCGCGGACGCGGCGGACCACGAGCCCGACCTCGCCCTCGTGGGTGAACTTGCAGGCGTTGCTCAGCAGGTTCAACGCGACCTGCTTGAGCTTGGTGCGGTCGGTGTGCAAAAGACCGAGGCTGAGGCCGAGGCCGTGGTTCGCGCCGAGCTCGATCTTCAGGGTGTTGTGGTTGCGGTCGACCAGCGGCTGAATGGTCGCCACGACCTCGTCGAGCAGCTCGCGGAGCTCGAAGCTCTCGGCGTAGATCTCCATCTTGCCGGCCTCGATCTTGGAGACGTCCAGGATGTCGTCGATCAGCGCCAGCAGGTGGCGCGCCGCGGCGCGGATCTTGCCGATGTCGCCGAGGTTCATGGTCGCGGCCTCGTGGCTCTCCTCCTCGATCAGCTCGCTGTAGCCGATGATCGCGTTGAGCGGGGTCCGCAGCTCGTGCGTCATGTTGGCCAGGAAGGCGCTCTTGGCCTTGCTGGCGTCGATCGCGGAGTCACGCGCGGTGACCAGCTTCTCGTTGACGAGGGTCAGCTGCCCGTTGACCCGCTCGAGCTCCGCGGTGCGATCGCGGACCCGGCCCTCCAGCTCGTCATGAGCGGCGCGCAGGGCCAGCTGCGCGAGCTTTTGCTCGGTGATATCGGTGACGATCGCCAGCAGGTGGTCGACGTTCTGGAAGCGAAACCGGGAGCCGCGGATCTCGAGGTGGTAGCGGTGGCCGTCCCTGGCGACCCCGGTCTGCTCGGCGTTGTAGCTGCCCTGCGCCTGGATGGTCTCGTGAAAGCGCGGGAAGAACCCGGGGTCGGTGATCAGGCCGGCGAGCTCGCTGCCGGCCAGCGCCTCGGCGGGGCAGCGAAACAGCTGCGAGGCGGCCGGGTTGGCCTGCACGATGCGGCCGTCGCCGCTCAAGATCAGCAGCGCGTTGGTGCCGGACTCGAAGATGCCGCGGTACTGTTCCTCGCGGCTGCGCAGCTCGTCCTCCTGCTTCTTGCGCGAGAAGAAGCCGGGGATCTCGTAGCCGCGGGTGTCGTGCGCGTGGTCGGGCTGGGCCTGGAAGTAGGCCTGAATGTGGGCCTCGATGTGGGCCGGGTGGGCCATGATGAAGCGGCAGTGCTCGTCGCCCTTGGCCCGGCACAGGATCTCCGCGGAGACCAGCGGCACGTCGAAGCTGGCCTCGCACCAGCCCGACGAGTAGCCCGCGTTCATCACGCAGACCGGGAAGTCGGTGCGCTTGCCGGCGCCCATCCAGCTGTCGCACTCGAACGAGTACGGGTGGTCGTAGAGCAGGTAAAAATTCTCGTCCGGCGAGGGCCGGCTGTCCGCCGAGATGTCGACGAAGGCCCAGCCCGCGTGGGCGAAGTGGATCGGCCCCGCCGAGAGCTTGGCGATCGGATCCTCGAGGTTCATGCGCTCCGCGAAGTCACGGGCGTCCGACAGGCCCATCGCGTGCGCGATGTCGAAGAGCAGGCTCCGGGCCACCGACCTGGCCTCGACCTCGCCCTTGTCGCTGTACAGGCGCTGGATCATCTCGAAGAATTCGACCGACATCGAGCGCGCGCGCACGAGCATGTAGCGCTGGCCGAACACCTCGATGCGCGCGTGTTCCGGGCTGTCCTGGCGCTCGGCGAAGAAGCGCCCGACATACTCCTGAGCCTGCTCGAACAGAGGCTCGAACTGGGGCGGCACTCGGACCGTCTTCAACACAGAGCGCGAATATACACGCGGACGGCGAAAGCGGATAGCGAGGCCACGCCGGCCGTACTGCGCCAATTCCGCAACCGTACCCGAGCTCGTGAGAGCCCGCGGGAGGACCTCAGTCGAGGCTCTGGCCCAGCGGCGCCTGGATGGCGGCGAGCATCTCTTTGGCGGTCTGAAACCGCGACTCGGGCCGCTTGGCGCAGGCGCGGGCGAACAGCTGGTCGATGCGCTGCGCGAGCTCGGGCGGGGTGCTGGCGGGCAACCAGCGGCTCGGCGGATCGGGCTCGGCCTCGCGCTGGGCGGTGAGCAGCGTCGCCAGCGGGGCGTCGAGCAAGGACTCGAAGGGCAGCACCCCGGTGGTCAGCTCGTAGAGGCTCATGCCCATCGCATAGATGTCGGCCCGCGGATCGATCTGCGTATTCGCGCGGGTCTGCTCCGGGGCCATGTAGTTCGGATCGCCGCACAGGACCTCGACCTTGCCCGTCGCCGCGGGGCCGTCGAGGTCGTGGGCGATGCCGAGGTCGAGCAGCTTGGTGGTCAGGAACCGGGTGTTCGGATCGCGGGTGACGAACATGTTCGCGGGCTTGACGTCGCGATGCACCACCCGGCAGTCGTGGCAGTACTGCAAGGCCCCGAGCACCTGCACGAAGACCCGCAGCAGCGCCGCCCACGGGAGCCCGTGGCCCTTCGCGCGCGCCCCCTCGAGCAGGCGCAGGAGGTCGGTGCCGGGCAAGTACTCCATCGCCATCCACCCGGCCTCCCGCTCGCGATCGTCGCCGGGATCGGCCGGCTTCTCGCCGCCCATCATGCCCATGTCGTACACGCGCACGAGGCCGGGGTGCAGCAGCCGCGCCCCCAGCAGGGCCTCGCGACGGAAGCGCCGGCGTTCGCCGACCGGCACGTCGGAGCGCATGACCTTCAGCGCGACGTGGCGCTCGAGCACCGTGTCGAGCGCCTGGTAGACCTGGCCCATGCCGCCGGCGCCGACCAGGCGCAGGACCTTGTAGCGGGCCAGGCCCGGGAGCGGGGCGCGGGCCGCCTCGGGCCTGCCAGGGGCGACGCCTGCAACTGCGTCGCCGAACCAGGCGAGGGTGGGGCGGTGTTCGTGCAGCTGCACCCGGCCAGAGTACCGGGCCCGGGCCTGCGGGCGAAAAACTCTGCCAAAAGTGTAGGTGAGAGTGTGACCGCGCCTGTGTACGGACGCGCACCGGCCCCGCGGTCACCTGTCCGATCGGACTGGTCGTGCTCGCCGATGCTGCCCACGGCGCGTTCAAAGCATCGCAGCGTCCGGGTGTGAAGACGGGCGAAGTCGTCACGATCGGGCGCGAGCCTCGCAGGCGCGGACCGGGGGCCACCAGGCTTCGCTTGACACCTCGCGCCCCCACTCGTGATCCTGCCCGAGCTTGGTCGCAGGCGGCAGCAGCACCCGTTTTCTCAGCGAGGCCCACAGCCGCGTCGGCCGATGGCTGCGCAACAAGTGGCACCTCGACTCGTTGATCGCCATCGGCGGGATGGCTGCGGTCTACTGCTCGACCCACCGCAACGGCGCTCGTGCAGCGATCAAGTTGCTGCACTCGCAGTACACCCGCAACGAGCAGGCGCGCCGTCGGTTCCTCGCCGAGGGCTACGCCGCGAACAAGGTCGGCCATCGCAACGCCGTGCTCGTCCTCGACGACGATACCACCGAGGATGGCGAGGTCTATCTCGTCATGGAGCTGCTCGAGGGCGAGTCGCTCGAAGGTCGCCTCGAGCGTCTGGGGGTGATGGGCCCCATGGAAGTGCTGGCGATCGCCGATCAGCTGCTCGAGGTGCTCGCGTGCGCCCACCCGAAGGGCATTCTTCATCGCGACATCAAGCCCGCCAACATCTACCTGACGCGCGATGGCAGCGTGAAGCTCCTCGACTTCGGCCTCGCCCGCGTGCGCGAGCTGTCTGCGGAGGCGCTCGATCAGAGCGACGGCATCGTGTTCGGCACCGTCTCGTACATCGCCCCGGAGCAGGCGCGAGCCGACAATCAAAACCTCGATTCGCGCAGCGACATGTGGTCGATCGCCGCGACCATGTTCCGGGCGCTGTCCGGCGAGACGGTGCACCCATCGACCGGCCCGATCATCGAGCGCCTGCTCGCCGTGTCCCGCAAGCCCGCGCGCTCGCTCGCCTCGCTGGTGCCGCAGCTGCCGAGGCCCGTGATCGAGCTCGTCGACCGCGCCCTCGCCTTCGATCCGGAGGACCGCTGGCCCAGCGCCAACGTCATGCGGGTGGTCGTTCAGGACGTGATGGCCCAGCTCGAGGAGGAGGCCGAGAGCGAACATTTCGAGGTCGAGATCCCGCAGCCGGTGCCGTCGCGGCGCACCAATACGCTGCCGGTGACGACGAAGGCCAAGACCATCGATCTACCGACCGTGCGTGCAGGCCTCGGACCCGGCGCCGCGGAGTCCGGCACGCGCCCGAAGACCGATCCGATCGGGCTGTCGGTCCGCCCCCGTAACCTCCCACTCAGCACCCCCGCGCCGCCCGAGGACGACGGCGACGGCGACGAGACGGAGCTCGACCTCGACGGCCTGTATGACAAGGCCGAGGCCGCGGGCCAGGGCCAGAGCCAGAGCCAGAGTCCGGGTCGCAGCCGCACGCTGCTGACCAAGGAGGGCCGCGCCGAGCTGCGCCGGATCCTGGACGCGCGTCGGGCCGGCACCTCCACCCCGGACGCCGAGCCGGTCGAGGAGCCAACTCCCGTGCGACGGCTGGCCGGACCGGACACGTCGGGCGTCGGCGACATCGCGGTCGAGTTCGAGGACTCGATCATCGAGGTGATGATCGACCACACGCACAAACGATCGGGTCCGATCGCCGTGCCGATCTCCGAGCCGTCGTCCGCGACCCCGGTGCCGGTGGCGGTCGCACCGACGCCGTCGCCGATCGAGGTCGTTACCAGGCCCGAGGACAGCGCCCCGGCGCTCGCCAGCGTGAGCGCCAGCGGTGCGCCCGTGGCCGCTGCCGCGGCGCCGCACGCCTCGGAGAGCGCGATCTCGATCTCGGTCGAGGAGGACGAGGACGAGGCGGGTGAAGAGGTCGAGGAAGCCGAGGACGAGGCCGGCGACGCTCCGCCGCTGGCGGCGAGCAAGGCCCCGTCGAACCTGCGGCCGCCGAGCCTGCCACCTCAGCAACCTGTCCCTCAGGACAGGCGCGCCTCGCCCCTGGGCACGCGCCCGTCGACGCCGCAATCACTGTTCGATTCGACCCGTGGCATGGCACGACCGCCACAGGTCGAGATCGCCCGCGTGGGACCGCCGCCGCGCCCGATGCAGGGCGAAGTGAGTCGCGGCGCCAGCGGCCCGACACCCGCAGCTTCGCGTCCTGCCCAGGGCGACGCGGCCAGGAAGATCGAATCGCGCGCCGAGTCGCGTCCCGCTGCAGCCGCCGAGTCGCGCCCGCCATTCGCAGCCGCGAGCGCGCGCGAGA
>NZ_JACCSO010000417.1 GCF_013812955.1 Nannocystis sp.
GACGAGCCCCCGCCGCCGCCCGCCTCGCGCCTCGAGGCGTTCGAGCGCGCCTTCCTCGGCGGCGACGACATTCCGGCCGACGACCCGGCCGACGAGGACCCCTTCAGCAGCCGCGCCGCCCCGGCCCCCGCGCCGCCCTACGGCCTGATCGCCGCGGTCCTCGGCGGGGTCGCGCTGGTCGGCGTGCTGCTGTTCAAGGACCGCCTGTTCCCGCCCGAGATCCCCACCGAGACCGACGAGCTCGCGGCGGTCGACACAGCGGTCCCGCTCGAGCCCCTGCCCACCGACAAGGCCGTCGCGCCGCCGCCCGAGGTCAAGCCCGTCACGCCCGAGGTCAAGCCGATCGCACCGCCGGCCCCGACCGCGCCGGTCGACGCCGCCTTCACCGAGCAGCTCGCCCGCGCCCGCGCGTCCTACACCGCCGGCAAGCTCAAGGTCGCCGCCACCGCGCTCGCCGAGCTCGCCAAACAGGCCCCCGAGCACCCCGAGGTGCTGCTGTTGACCGCGCAGGTCCAGCTCGAGGAGGGCAAGTTGCCCGAGGCCCAGAAGACCGCCGACCGCTGCGTCGCCGTCGACGCCAAGCTCGCCGACTGCTGGCTGACGCTCGGCGTGCTGCGCCAAAACAACAAGGACACCCCCGGGGCGGTCGCCGCCTACGAGGAGTACCTGAAGCTCGCGCCGACCGGCCACTACGCCCGCGACGCGACCTCGCAGCTCGCGCGCCTCAAGAAGTGAGTCGCGTCCGGGCCCCGACAACGGGCCCGACGTTTCTCCCCGTCGCACCACTCCGACCAACGCGACCTCGACGGCGCCACGCTCACCGCGGCGCCACGCTCACCGCGGCGCCACGCTCACCGGTCCCGCAGCCGGCTCAGCTCGCGGCCAGCTCCGCCTCGGCCGCCTCGAGCTCCGCCACCGAGGTCTCCCAGCGTCCGGTCAGCTGCTCGAGCGCATCCGCGTCCTTTTGGTACTCGCTCAGCAGCTTGGCCCGCAGCTTGTCGTCCGCGTAGGTCGCCGGGTCGGCCAGCGCGGTGCTGCGCAGCTTCTGCTGGGCCTCGAGTCCGGCGATGCGCGCCTCCATCTCGGCGACCTTCTTGCGCATCGGCCCCAGCACCTTGTTGCGCTCGTTGCGTAGCTCGGCCTCGCGGCGGCGGTCCTCCTTGCCCCGCGCCGGCGCCGCTGCCTGCACCACCGGGCCCGTCTTTGCGGACCTGTTCCCGGGGCCAGGTACCGCCGTCACGTGGACCGGGCGGGCCGCCTGCAGCGCCTTCTCGCCCTTGACCTCCGACTCGCCGTCCCGGCGGCGCCGCATGCTCTCCATGTACTCGTCGAGGGTGCCCGGATAGGTCTCGACCTTGCCGCCGCTGACGTCCCAGATCCTGGTCGCCAGCTTGCGCACGAAGCTGCGGTTGTGGCTGACGAACAGCAGGGTGCCGTCGTAGGTGCGCAGCGACTCGGCCAGGCTCTCGCTCGAGTCGAGGTCGAGATGGTTGGTCGGCTCGTCCATCAGCATCACGTTGCCGGGCTTGACCAGCAGGCGCGCCAGGGCCACGCGCGCCCGCTCGCCGCCGGACAGCACGCGGATCTTCTTGTCGACGTCGTCGCCGCTGAACAAAAACGCCCCGAGCACGCTGCGCACCCGCGTCTGGCTGGCCGCGCCGTCCTGCGCCGCGACCTCCTCGAACAGCGTGCGGTCGCCGTGCAGCGTGTCGGCGTGGTGCTGCGCGTAGTAGCCGACCTTGACGCGGTTGCCGAAGCTGATCGTGCCGCCCTCGACCGGGATCTCGCCCGCGATCGCCCGCAGCAGCGTGGTCTTGCCGGCCCCGTTGACGCCGATGATCCCGATCTTCTCCCCGCGACGAACCACCAGATCGACGCCCTCGAGCACCACATGCTCGCCGTAGGCCTTGCGCAGCCCCTCGACCCGCAGCGAGACGTCACCGCCGCGCTCGCAGGGCGGGAACTCGAAGCGCATCACCTGGCGGCGCTGGAACAGCTTGACCTCGTCCATCTTCTCGAGCGCCTTGACCCGGCTCTGCACCCCCGAGGCCTTGCTGGCCTGCGCACGGAAGCGCTCGATGAACTGCTCCGCCTTCTCCCGCTCGCGCGCGAGGTTCTTGGCCCGGTTCTCGAGCAGCACCTCCTCCTCGATGCGCTGCTTCAGATAACCCTCGTAGTTGCCGCCGAAGGTCCGCACCCCCTCCGGCTCGAAGCTCACCACCCGCGAGATCTGCTCGTTCAAGAATTCGCGGTCGTGCGAGACCAGGATGAAGGCCCGCTGGTAGCGCTTCAGATACGCCGCGAACCACGCCACCGAGGGCATGTCGAGATGGTTGGTCGGCTCGTCGAGCAGCAGCAGGTCCGGCTGCTGAAACAGCAGCGCCGCCAGCACCGCCCGCATCTTCCAGCCGCCGCTGAACTCGCCGAGGTCGCGCCCCGAGTCGCTGGCCACGAAGCCCAGACCGGCGAGGATGCGCAGCGCCTCGTGCTCGGTGTAGAGCGCGTCGAAGTGCGCCACCCGCTCATGCGCGTCGGCCAGCCGCTCCGCGATCTCCATCAATCGCTCCTGCTCCGCCTCGCCCGGCGTCACGTCGAAGGCCGCCTGCGCGCTCCCCAGCTCCGCCTCCGCCTCCGCCAGCCGCGCGTCGAGCTCGGCCCGCCCCGGCACGCTGTTGACCACGAAGGCCGCCAGCGTCTGCCCGCCCTCGACCACGAGGTCCTGCGCCAGGTAGCCGACCCGCACCCCGCGCGCGAACCGGATCGAGCCGTTGTCGACGCCCTGCTGGCCCGCCAGCATCCTCAGCAGCGAGGTCTTGCCGGAACCATTGGGCCCGATCAGACCGATGCGGTCGCTCGCGCCGAGGCGCAGGCTCAGATCCTCGACGATCGTCTTCTTGCCGAAGCCGAGGGACACCGTTTCGAACACGACCAGACTCACGGGCGCGGGTTATAACAGCGTGCGGCGGGCGCACAAGGCCCCGGCCCGCATTGATCCCGGTCGCAAGGGCGTGCACATCGCCGTCCACGTCCCCGTCCCCGTCCCCGTCCCCCCCCGGGCGCCGATCCCCGACCCGCACTACACTGCCGGACGCGATGACCGAGGCCCTCGACCCCGAAACCCTCGACCGCCTGCGCCGCGGCATTCCCCTCCGCCTCGACCGCACCGGGCACTTTCACCTCGGCGACGAGCCCGTGATCCACCCGCGCGTGCACGCCGCCTTCCTCGCCGGCCTCGACATCAGCGAGGCCGGTGAGCCCACCCTCCAGGTAGGCAACCAGTGGTGTTACCTCACTGTCGACGACTGCCCGCTACGCGCCACCGGAGTCCTCAAAGCCGACACCGGACTGCAACTTCGCCTCGACGACGGCCGCACCGTGCCCCTCGATCCCACGAGCGTGTGGGAGGACGACCAGGGCCTGCGCGCCACGGCCCCGTCGCAGCGCAGCGGCAGAGCGCTGCCGGTCCGTCTCGGCAACACCGCGGCGATGGACATCAACGCCTGGATCGACGACCAGACCGATCCACCGGCCCTCGTGCTCGACGAAGGCGTCGCCGAACGACGCGTCCCGATCCGTCGGCATCCGCCGGCCTGAAAGCCCCGGGGCGAGGGCGCTCCAGGAGTCCGCTCACATGCGAGCGCGTGGTGCTGCCGATACCCTGCGACGATGCGGTCTGCGCGGCGAGCTCCTGCGACCAGAACCCGATCACCCTCTCGCGCTTCACCCCGCCCGGCAACGTCCACTCCGACATGACCGGAGGCCAGCTGCAGTGCATCCTCCCGCAGTGAGCCACGGCGCGCGCGAGCAGCAAGAGGAGCCGTGATCGCGCTCACCGCCTGCCTCGCGCTCGCCCTCGCGACCGTCCCCGCGACCGTCCCGGCGCCGGAGGCTGTCTCCTCGGACATGCAACGTGTCCCTTCGGACAGCGTCCCCACATCTGTCCCTTCGGACAGCCAACATGCCCCTTCGGACAGCGTCGCCGTCGCTGTCCCTTCGGACAGCTCACATGTCCCTTCAGCCACCCCGGTCGTGACCGCCACGCCGGTCGCGCCCGGGCCCCCGCCTCGCGTCGGGCGTGCGCCCCCCGACCC
>NZ_JACCSO010000443.1 GCF_013812955.1 Nannocystis sp.
CGCGAGCACGACCTGGTGCCCGAGGTGCACGCCGAGCTCGCACGTCTGCTTCAGCGGTCCGTTCGGCCCGCGGGTCAGCCGACCGGGTCCCCGGACCAGCTGCGCTTCGACCTCTACGCCGAGGTCACCGCGATGTGGCAGCTCGATGCGCCGGAGCAGCTGCCCCGGCTCGCGCCGCTGCACGTGCTGAGCGACGCTTGCGTGACCGAGCGCTTCAACTATCGGCGCCCGGGGCTGTGGGCGCTGCATCTGCGGGTGTACCGGCTCGCCGAGCCGATCGAGCGTCCCGACCGCCCGGGTTATGCGGGCTGCGTCTCATGGGTTCACCTCGACGAGCCGGTGCGTGGCGCGGCCGAGCCGGTGGTGTCGGACGCCGAGCACGCGCGGCGGGAGGCGGCGCTCGTCGCCATGCTGGGGGATGCCCTGTGAACAGCAGCATGAACAGCAGCAGCATCCGCAGCTGGCCGGTCTACATCATGATCGTCCTGACGACGATCAACTTCCTGAACTACATCGACCAGCGGCTGCTGAGCGCCGTGCTCGAGAGCATCAAGGCCGAGTGGACGCTGAGCGACGCGCAGGGCGGCCTGCTCGGCAGCGTCTTCGTGATCGCCTACACCCTGGCCGCGCCGGTCGGTTACCTCGGCGACCGCATGCGCCGCAAGAACTTGATCGCCGGCGGCGTGCTGCTGTGGAGCCTGGCGACCGTCGGCGCCGCCTTCGCGCGCAGCTACGAGGAGATGCTGGTCGCGCGGGCGCTGCTCGGCGTCGGCGAGGCCTGCTACGCCACGATCGCCCCGTCGATCATCGCAGATCTCTACAGCCCGGACCGGCGCAGCCGCAAGCTCGCGTACTTTTACCTGGCGACCCCGGTCGGCTCCGCGCTCGGCTACATCATCGGTGGTTACATCGGCCAGTACTTCGGCTGGCGGGCGGTGTTCCTGTGCGGCGGCCTGCCCGGCCTGCTGTTCGCGCTGCTCGCCTTCCTGATGATCGAGCCGCGCCGGGGTCAACACGACCCGGTCCCGGTCGCCGGCCCGGCCATGTCGCTGCCGGCGACCATCAAGCGCCTGCTCCAGACCCCGGCGTGGCGGATCAACACCGTCGGCCTGGCGATGATGACCTTCACCATCGGCGGCCTCGCGCTGTGGATGCCGAGCTGGCTCGAGCGCGTGCACGGCATGGCCCAGGGGGAGGCGAACATGCTGTTCGGGGCGATCACCGTGATCGCGGGGATCGTCGGGACCCTCGCGGGCGGGGCGCTGGGCGACCGCATGCAGGCGCGCTCGGCCGGCGGCTACTTCAAGCTCAGCGGCATCGGGCTGCTGCTCAGCAGCCCCTTCATCGCGGTGATGCCGATGATCGGGTGGCTGCCCGGCGTCTTCATCATCGTCTTCATCGCCGAGCTGCTGCTGTTTCTCAACACCGGGCCGCTCAACGCGGCGCTGGTCGCCTGCGTGCCGGTGCAGATGCGCGGCTCGGCGTTCGCGGTCAACATCCTGTGCATCCACGCGTTCGGCGACGCGCTCTCGAACCTGCTGCTCGGGGTGATCAGCGACGCCGCGGCGCCGGTGCTCGGCAGCGCGGCCGCCGGGCTGAGCCTCGCGCTCGCGGTGACGGCGATCCCGGTCGCAATCGGCGGCGTGGTGCTGCTCCGCGGGGGGCGCTGGATCGCCCGGCAGCCCGGGGGCTTGATGACGTACCCCGGTTGATGGCCCGCTGCGTGAGCTTCTCGAGCCCGGGCTCGCCAGGTCCGGTGCTGCCGGGCAGATCCGCCCGGGCGATCCCGACAAAACCCCGTCCCGAGCGAAGTGGACAGCCGCGCAGGCCCCTCGTATCGTGTTCCGGCGGGCCCGGCGGTCGTCGGACCCGCGCCCTGCCTTACCCCTTTTGCTTGATCAAGATGTCTGGAGCACGCCCCATGCGCCTTCCTCTCCTCGCAGTGGTCGCCGCCGGCCTCTCTCTCACCCAGTGCCAGTTCAGCGGCCTCGGCCTCGGGGAGGACGGCGGGCAGGACACGACCGCCGCGCAGAGCACCGGCACCGGCACCAGCGCGAGCGAGGCGACCACCACCGCGCCGAGCACCGGTGACACGGACCCCACCACCGGCGGCGGCAATGACTGCGGCAACGCCCAGCTCGACGACGGGGAGGCCTGCGACAACGGCGCGCTCAACAACGGCAAGAACGGCAGCATCTGCAAGAGCGACTGCCAGCTCAACGTCTGCGGCGACAGCTACCCGGCCTCGAACGAGGGCTGCGACGACGGCAACGTCGCCGACGGCGACGGCTGCGGCGCCGACTGCAAGCTCGAGGGCTGCGGCGACGGCGTGCTCAAGCCGCCCGAGGAGTGTGACGACATGAACGTGCTCGACGGCGACGGCTGCAGCTCGCTGTGCAAGCTGCCGTTCTGCGGCGACAACACCAAGGACCCCGGCGAGCAGTGCGACGCCGGCCCTGACAACCTCGACACCAACGTCTGCACGATGGCCTGCAAGAACGCGGTCTGCGGCGACGGCCTGGTGCTCGCCGGGGTCGAGACCTGCGACGACGGCAACGCGAACGAAGACGCGTGCACCGCCGAGTGCACCCTCCCCAGCTGCGGCGACGGCAAGGTTCAGCCGGGCGAGGAGTGCGACGACAAGAAGAACGGCAACCCCGACGACGGCTGCACGGACTCCTGCAAGAAGCCGGTCTGCGGCGACGGCTTGCTGCAGCCGAGCCTCATGGAGACCTGCGACGACGCGGGCGAGAACGGCAACAACAAGCCGTGCACCGCGGGGTGCAAGAAGGCGATCTGCGGCGACGGCTTTCTGCTCGACGGGGAGGCCTGCGACGACGGCAACAAGGTCGACACCGACGACTGCCTCAACACCTGCAAGGTGGCCGTCTGCGGCGACAACGTGGTCCACGCTGGCAAGGAGACCTGCGACATCGGCGACGTCGACCCCGGCGACGGCTGCTCGGCGACCTGTCAGAAGGAGTGCGGGAACGGCATCGTCGACCTCGGCGAGCAGTGCGACGACAAGAACGCGACCAACAACGACACCTGCGACAACACCTGCACCCGCGTGGCGTACTACGTGTTCGTCACCAGCAAGATGTATCCGGCCGACTTCGGCGGCGTCCTCGACGCCGACACCGCTTGCAACACGCTGGCGACGGATGCCAAGTTGTACGGTGCCGGTCAATTCAAGGCCTGGCTCAGCACCAAGGTCGACGGCGAGAACCCGGGAGCCTGGCAGCCCAAGGCGAGCAAGCCCTACATCCTGACCAACTTCGTCAAGGTCGCCAACAACTGGGCGGACCTCGTCGACGGCGACATCACCACGGCGATCACCCGAACCGAAGCGAACGTCGCCGTGCCCCTCGCCAATCCGAACAACTGCAACCACGCCGAGGCCGCGGCCGCGAGGGTCTGGACCGATACGAACATCTCCGGCGCGGAGGTCGGCGCCGACTGCAGCGCCTGGAGCGAGATTTTGCCGGCACAGAACGGCAACATCGGCCTGCTGAACCAAAAGGGCATGCTGTGGACGGACGCCTGCACGGTCACCTGCGACAAGACGGCCCGCTTCTACTGCTTCGAACAGCCCCCGACCTGAGCCCGCGTCCATGCCCCCTCGCCCTCGCCAGCCCCACCGCACCCCGCTCCTGGCGGCGGTGCTGATCGCCGCCTGTCACTTCGAGTCGGCCGGGCTCGGCGATGACGACGCTGGACCGGACGCCGGCGACACCGCTGCGTCCAGCGCCCAGACCAGCGAGGGCGGCCCGGCCGGATCCTCGTCCGGCGCGACCGCCCAGGCCGACAGCGACAGCGACAGCGGCGGCGTCAGTGGCGACGGCACCGGTAGCACGGGCGGCGGGCCGCCTCCGCCCCCGCTCGGCTGCGGCAACGGGGTGATCGATCCCCTCGAGCAGTGCGACGGCGGCGAGGACTGCACCCCCGCCTGCACCTTTCATGTCTGCGGCGACGGCTACCTCGGCGCCGGCGAGCAATGCGACGAGGCCGGCGCCAACGGTGACACCCAGAGCTGCACCAGCACGTGCCAGACCGCCCGCTGCGGCGACGGCCTGGTCGGCCCCGGCGAGCCCTGCGACGACGGCAACGCCATCAAGACCGACGCCTGCGTCGAGGGCTGCGTCCTGGCCAGCTGCGGCGATGGTTTCCTGCAGATGAACGTCGAGCTCTGCGACCTCGGGGCCGGCAACGGCGTCTACGGCGGCGCGTGCAACACGACCTGTAACGGTCCGGGCCCGAGCTGCGGCGACGGCGTCTGGGACCCGATGCATGAGGCCTGCGACGGCGACGGCGCGCCGGAGAACGCCGACTGCGAGGCCGGTTGCAAGCCGAAGTGCGAGTTCGCCAAGGTCGACTGCAACAACGACCTCAGCGACGGCTGTACGTCGATCTATTCGGATAAGAACAATTGCGGCTCCTGCGGCAACAAGTGCCCGAACGGCTGTCTCCTGGGAAGTTGCTACTAGCGGCCCCGGCCGCGTGAAATCAAGCTGCGCGGCAACGGCCCGCGCTCCTTCGCTCGCACGGTCTTGCGCGTCATGCATTCGCGTCCCCACATTCTTCTGTCACTCGTCGTCCTGCTGGCCTGCAAGTTCGATTCGAGCGGGCTGGGCGCGGCCGTCACGGGTCCGTCCAGCGACGGCTCGAGCGCGATGACGACGGAGCCGCCCGGCACGACGGGCCCGACCATGACCAGTGAAGCGAGCGCGACGAGTGACACCCTCGGCACCACCGCCAGTGGGGGCTCGGGCTCCGCCACCGGGGGCTCGAGCACCGGGGCGGTGGACCCGAGCGACGGCGACCCGGCCACCACCGAGCCGCCGGCGAGCTGCGGCGACGGTCTGGTCGATGCGGGTGAGGGCTGCGACGACGGCATCGGCAACGGTCCCACGCGCCCTTGCACGCCCGACTGCGCCGTCAACATCTGCGGCGACGGTTACGCGCTCACCCCCGGCGAGGCCTGCGACGACGGCAACGCCGACGACGGCGACACCTGCCGCAACGACTGCAGCCTGCCGGCGTCGTGCGGCAACAACAAGCTCGACAACGGCGAGACCTGCGACGACGGCAATGTCGTGTACATGGTACGAATTAGCCCCTGCTGCTCGAATTCGATATTTTATGTCTCTTAGGACAGGCCATTTTAAGGCCTTGCGGTGGTTCGGTTTTGGATCGATTTGGTTAGGGGTCAGGAGGACGACATGCTCACGAACACGCAAGCCCGCGAGGCCAAGCCCCGCTCCACCCGCTACGAAATCACCTGCGACTCGCTCCCCGGTTTCATCCTGAGAGTGCTCCCAACGGGCAAGAGAGTCTTTTTTGCCAGGTACCGCGACGCCGCTGGCAAGGACCATCGCCACCGCCTGGGGCTCATGGGTCCGGGCTTCGGCGCCGACGAAGCCCGCAAAGCCGCGATGGTCATCCTCGCTCGACGCGACGAAGAGGCGAGCGCGGGCGCGCCGGCGCCGGCCGCGAAGATGGCCGCGACCGCGCCGCAGATCGGCCCGAAGTCGCCCACGATCCGCGAGTTCGCGAAGCGTTTTGAACATGACCATATCGACATGTACTTGAAGCCACGTACGGCCGAGAAGTACCGCAGCACGCTCCGCCTCTACATCCTCCCGAAGCTCGGCGATCGTCGCCTCGACGAGGTCACTCCGGCCGACGTCCAGCGGGTCCACAACAGCCTCCAGAAGATGCCGTGTGCGGCGAACTACTTTCGCTGTGTGCTCAGCGTGATGTACTCGAAGGCCGAGCACTGGGAGCTGACGACGTGCCGCAACCCGGTGACGGTGGTCAAGCGGTTCAAGGAGCGGGCGGTGGAGCGCTTCCTGGACCCGGACGAGCGCCAGGCGCTCGAGCGCGTGCTCGCGGCGGCCGAGCACATCCCGTCGGGCCAGCCCGGCCACATCGGTCGCGAGGCGATCTGGGCCGTGCGCCTGCTGGCCCTCACGGGCATGCGCCGCGATGAGGTCCGCGACCTGTGCTGGGAGATGGTCGACTGGCGGCAGGGCACGCTGCACCTGCCGGAGACGAAGACCGGCAAGCGGGACATCGTCGTCTCCGACGAGGTCATGGCGTTGCTCGCCAAGATCGCCGCCGAGAAGGGCAAGCCCAAGCGGGGCCTGGTCGTCTGCTCCTCGCGGGGAAAGCGGCTGTGGAGCCTGTGCCGGAGCTGGAAGCACGCCCGCAAGCTCGCCGGCATCCCGGACGTGCGGCTCCACGACCTGCGGCACTCCGTAGCGAGCGACGCGATCATGAACGGCGTCCCGCTCGAGGTCGTCGGCAAGATGCTCGGCCACAAGAACTACCGCACGACCCAGCGCTACGCGCACATCGCCGACTACGTGCTGCGCGACGCGGTCAACCTGACCAGCAAGACGATCGTGCGGGCCGGTCGTTCGGGCAGCAAGGCCAAGCGGATGCCGCAGGGCCACGCCCGCCGGTCGAGGTAGACGCAGCGCAGCGTGTCACCGCGCGCATGTCGGCAGGCCCCGCGCACGGCCGTGCGAACGCACGGCAGCGCGCATCGGCGCCCGCTTCGATCGCGCCTGCGAGGCGCCTTCGAGCGCAACACCAGTCACCGACAAGGCCAGGTCGAGTCCGGCCAGGTTGCGCTCGTCTTCCAGGCGAGTAAGCGCGGACTTGTGCGCATGTGCGCGCCGAGTGTGGCAGGAGTTCGCGCCAAGCTCGGCGGACTGCGGACCAAGCGGCGGTCGAAGGCGCCGAGAGTTCGGGTCAAGTCGACGCCAAGTGGGTCACGATACGCGCACGGTCGCTGCACGATACGGGCCCGGAATCGCCACGATGCGGACCCGATGACTGCGGCCGGGGCTCCCGATATCTGGGGGGCTGGCAAGCGCGACATCGGCGATCCACGTCCACGGCGCCGTGGGATATCCTCGCCGACGGGGGTGCCGGGCATGGGGAGGCGGACGGCGGACGAGCGCACACGCATAGCAAGCCCGGAGGCAGCGGCGGCTGACCTGGCGGAGCACTACGCCCGGATCCTCGGGCAGCAGGCCGATCGACAGGTCTCCGACATCACCCGCACCTGCCTGCTTCGCCTCCCGTCGCGGCTGCCGATCCACGGCGAGGATCTGCGCGCCGTCGAGGAATTGATCGCGCGCTTGGTCCGGCTCGGTGAGGTCGGCGCCCGCGACCCCGTCGGGTCGCCCCGCCAGATCGACGACTACATCGCGCGCCGGCTGGGTGAACTGGCCAGCGGCCCGCGGAGGGTGTACCAGGCGCTCCGCGCCATGCTCGGCCGCACGGTCCTCGTCGAGCGGCACAGCCGCCAGATCTGGGTGCTGCGTCTGTTCGGCCTCACGGACGCGTCCTCGAAGCTCCACCGGGCGCTGCTGACCGAGACGCCGGCACCGTTCTCCCTGCCCGCGCCCGGCACGGACACGGCCACCACGACCACGCCGCAGCCCTCGCCGCCGGTCGACGCGGAGCCGTCCCCTCATGGAGGTGCCGAGCTGCGCGAGGCGCTGGCGGAGACAGAGCAACGGCGAGCGGCCGCCGACGCGGAGCTCGGC
>NZ_JACCSO010000445.1 GCF_013812955.1 Nannocystis sp.
GTGGTTGACACTGCGCGCTGTGCAAGGCTATGCCTTGGCCGCCCACGTCAGCGCACCCTCGGATGCTGTGACCATCAGGTCCCGCCCCCGATAATTCGCTTTCGTCGGAAACTTTCCTCGCCCTCCCGGAGCCGCCACAATGCGCGCAATGCTGTCCCGCCTGACTCCACATGTGCTCGCCCTCGGCTTCGCCGTCCTGGGCATGTCGACCACGGCGTGTAAAAAGCCCGAGTACCCGCAGTGCAAGAAAGACAAGCACTGCAACGTGGACCTCGACGAGAAGTGCGTCGACGGCATGTGCCAAAACTGCAAGAGCGACACCGACTGCACCGGCAAGGGCCCGCCCAACGCCGCCCCCTGGAAGTGCGCCGAGTTCCGCTGCCAGGACCCGGCGGCGATCGTCGGGGGACCCGTCGGCGCCGACGGCCTCGGTAAGCCCTGCGCCCAGACCCTCGACTGCGCCGGCGGCACGGTCTGCAAGGCCGGCGCCTGCGCGACCTGCTCGGACAACCTCGACTGCCAGCCCGGCACCTGCGACATCGGCACCGGCCGCTGCTCGAGCCCCGGCGACGGCCCGGCCGGCACCCAGTGCCAGACCGACGACCAGTGCGCGATGGACGAGATCTGCGACAACGGCAACTGCCTGTTCTCCGGCATCTCGCAGGGCGGCGGCGGCGCGAGCCCGTGCCCCGAGGTCGAGACCGTGTTCTTCGGCTTCGACAGCCCGAACCTCGAGCCCGCCGACCAGGAGAAGCTCAAGGGCCTGGCCGAGTGCATGAAGACCAATCAGACCCGCGCGGTCTACCTCGAAGCCCACGCCGACTCGCAGGGCACCGAGGAGTACAACATCATGCTCACCGACAAGCGCGGCAACAACGTCAAGCAGTTCCTGCAGGCGCTCGGCGTCGACCCGACCCGCATGAACGTCGTCTCCAAGGGCGACCTCGAGTCCACCGGCAACGATCCCGCCAGCATGGCGAAGGACCGCCGCGTCCAGTTCATTTGGCAGTGAGCACCGTGAACAACCCGCAGGCGCAAGCCTTCCATGATGGCCTCCCGGCGAGTTCTTCGCTTCGGGGGGCCATCCTCGTGCTCGTTATCTCGATGTTCGGCGCGTTCGGCTCGTCGGGCTGCCTGGTCCTCAAGGCCCAGCACGACGACCTCGCCGCCAAGGTCAGCAAGATCGAGCAGTCGACCCAGTCTTCGAGCGAGACCCTCGACGATAAGATCGCCGAGGCCGACCGCAAGCTCGCCGAACTGCAGAGCAAGCTCGACCAGGCCGAGACCCTGCTGCGCGGCAGTCAGGCCGGCATCGGCGCCCGCATGGACCGCGTCGAGGTCGAGACCGCCGAGCTGCGCGGCGCCGCCGAAAACGCCGAGCTGGTGTCCTCGTCGAGCCAGCAGGCGCAGCAGGAGCTGCGCGCCGAGGTCGACCAGCGCCTGCGCGCGCTCGAGGAGAAGCTCAACGAGGCGACCAGCATCCCCGAGGGCAAGGATGAGCTGTGGGCGGAGGCGGAGCGGCAGCTCCAGCGCAAGAACTACAAGCTCTCGCGGCAGCTGTGGCGCACCTTCATCTCGCGCTATCCGGGCGATCCGAAGCTGCCGGAGTCGAACTTCAAGGTCGGCCTGACCTTCTTCAGCGAGCGCGACTACAAGAGCGCGCTCGGCCAGTTCTACCGCCTCATTCAGGAGTACGCGGACGACCCGATCGTGTCGGACGCGCTCTACTACTCGGGCCTCGGCTTCGCCAAGCTCGGCCAGTGCAAGAACGCGATCGCCTACTTCGAGGCGCTGCTGCGGCCGAAGTCCGGCGCCAGCGCCCAGTATCAAAAGGCCGCGAAGGACCAGATCGATATTCTCAAGAAGGACAACGGCGATCTCTGCTTCGACCGCGAGGACGCCAACGCCGGCGCCGCTGCCAAGCGCGGCGTCCAGGAGTCCGAGGCCAAGCCGACGACCACCGCGCCCACCAGAGCGCCCGCGAAGCCCCGCGGCAAGTAGCGAGCATGATCTCGGCGCCCACCACGGGCGCCGTCGAGTGAATCCTGAGGGCGCGTCGCCATGATCGGATGATCAGAAGCGTCCGGAGACGCCGACGCCGAGCCCGCCCGGGCTCAGGCCGAGGGACGGCTGGAGCTGGCGCTGCTGGTCGATGCGCGTACGCAGCAGCGCGACGGCGGCGGCGAAGGCGAGGCCTCCGCCGAGACCGAGGCCCGCGGAGGCCAAAGTGTGTTGGGCAGCTCGTCGCTCGATGCGAGCCTGGGCCTCCGGGTCGCCCTCGGGCCCCGAAGGCTGATTGCTCTCATTAAAACCGCGGGCGGCGAGGGTGACCGCGACGCTGCCACCGATGATGCCGGCGCCGCCGACGGCCAGCTCGATCAACCATAATCGCCGGCGCCGCTCGGGGTCGCGGGTGAGGCCGGTGAGTCCGGCGATCGTCATGCCGGCGCCGGCGCCGAGCAAACCGGCACCGAGGCCACGCAGGCCCCCCGCATCGGCCAACTCCTCCCGGCAATCCTTCTGCTCCAAACATCCCGATGACCGCGCGAGGCTTCGTTGTACGCGCAGGTCGCCGGCGATGGTCACGCCGATGCCAGCCCCGAGCGTCGCGCCGCCCAGTCCGCCGAGCACACCGACCAGCCGCAGCAACCGCGGTCGCGACAGGCTGGGCCCTGGACCGTGCGGACGCAGGTCGAGCGGGATCTCGTCGCCCGGCTGAGCGAGCACGTCGATCATCAGCTCGACGGACGCGAGCGCCGGATCGTCGACCCGCAGTCGCCACGCACCCGGGTCGAGCTGCAACACCAACACGCGCTCCGGACCCGGTCCGCTCGGCAGCGGAAATTCGAGCGCAGGCCGCGGGTCGCTCCCAAACGGAGCCACAAACTCGGCCGAGATCATTTTTTTATAATTATAATTATTATAAGGGGGAGAAGAAGAAGCGTCGCGGTCGGTGGACGGCACGTCGGGTAACTTGAGCCGTAGCGTCACCGGCGTGACCGCCTTCTGCGCCGCCTCGAGCTCGCCGTATGCCACCTGGGTGTCGGCCGCCGTGAGCAGGCCGCTGGCGAGCAGCCGGCTGAGATAGGCGACTGCATGCGCCCGGTGTCCGGCAGCCAGGCGACTGCGGCCAGCCGCGAGTAAAAATCCGGGCTCATCGAACTCGGCGAACAACGCCTCGTACTCGCGCGCGGCCTGCGGGTAACGACGTGCCGCGAACTCCCCGGCGGCCCGGCGGGCGCGAGCCTCCTTGCCACCGATCAGCACATCGGACTCCACGACCGCAGGACCCGCGGGCGGGGTCGCGAGCAGCAGGCCGAGTGCGCAGGCGAAGAGCACGAGAGCCGCGACTATAGACGCGCCCGCGAGCGCAGGCCAGGGGTGCAGACTCATCTGCAGAGGCCATGAACCGAGCCGATCGAGGGGCCAGATCGAGGGGCCAGATCTTGCGGATAGATCTTGCGGCCAGATCTTGCGGATAGTTCTTGCGGATAGTTCTTGCGGATAGTTCTTGAGGATAGATCGGTGGCCGGAGTGGCGCGTACGAGGCCGGCGCATGCGCCTCCCTGAATTCCTGTCCCGCCCCGTAGCCCGCTTCTCTGGCCTCGCCCTGTGTGCGACGATGCTTCTGCCTGCGGGGGCCGAGGGCCGCAGCCCGGATCGCGAGGAGCGCAAGCCTCGGATGATGAGCCCCTCGCCCATGGCCTACGACTTCTCGGCCGAGAGCATGGGCGCGACGCCCGGTGGCGCGCAGGACATCGCGTACTTTCGCGACCGCGTCGCGGCCGGAGAGGTCCCCCATCCCAACACCTTCACGCCGGAGGGGCTGTTCAGCGAGCACGACCTGCCGCTGCTGACCCGCACGAAGTGCATGCAGACGCTGTGTGCGACCGGTGAGGCGATGCCCGCGGCGCTGCTGGTCCAGCCGGAGGTGCGCCACGTGGCCCAGCTCGGCTTCTCGTCGGGCCTGGACCCGAAGACCTTCAAGCGGGCGCCGCTGCACCTGGTCGCGGTGATCGACAAGTCGGGCTCGATGTCCGGGCAGCCGCTCGACCTCGTCAAGGAGTCCCTGATCAAGGTGCTCAGCCAGATGGGACCCGACGACCAGCTGTCGATCGTTCTCTATGGCGACCGCTCACACGTGTACATGCAGCCGACGGCGGTGACCGACCGCGACGCGCTCGCCCGGCAGATCGCGGGCATCACCAGCGCTGGCTCGACCAACATGGAGGCGGGCCTGGCGGTCGGCTTTCAGCTGGCGAGCTCGCACCGCTTCAAGGGCAGCACCCGCGTGATGCTGTTCACCGATGAGCGCCCCAACGTCGGCAACACCGCCGCGAACAGCTTCATGGGCATGGCGCAGGGCGCCTCGCGCTCGGGCGTCGGCATGACCACGGTCGGCGTCGGCGTGCAGTTCGGCGCCGAGCTGGCGACGGCGATCAGCAGCGTGCGCGGCGGCAACCTGTTCTTCTTCCCCGACGCCGGCCGCATGCAAAAGGTGTTCGAGGAGGAGTTCGACACCATGGTCACCGAGCTCGCCCACGACATGAAGCTCGAGCTGCGCCCCGCGAAGGGCCTCAAAATTGTCGGCGTCTACGGCATCCCCGGCAAGGCGCTCAAGTGGCTCGACGACGGCGCGATCGCGGTGTCGGTCGAGACCATCTTCCTCAGCCGCAAGAAGGGCGCCATCTTCGTCGCCCTCGGCTCCGACACCCGTCCCGGTCTCCCCGAGACCCAGGTCGCCCCCGGCAGCGCCGTCGCCAGCGTCCAGCTCGCCTATAGCGAGCGCGGCGGCGGCAACATCAAGGGCCAGGTCGAGCTCACCAGCGTGCTCGCCAGCGCCGCCAGCGTGGGCCTCGTGCGCGGCCGCCTGCTCGTCGACCAGGCCACCAGCCTGGCCCGCGCCGCCGCCCTCCACCACGAGACCAACAACCAGGAGGGCGCCTATCAGGTCGTGCACGCCCTGGCCTCGCTGTACCGCCAGACCGTCGACCCGACCCTGACCAGCGAGCGTACCCTGGTCTTCAACCTCGAGCGCACGCTGGCGAAGTTGTCGGGCCACGCGGGCGAGCCGGCGGTCGCGAGCGAGGCGGTCGACCGGGTCAGCGGACTGCCGCCGCGTCGCGGATGACATGTCCCAAAAGTCAGGTCCAGGCGCCGCGGATGACCTGACCGAAAGGTCAGGCCCCTGGTGCCCGGGTGGCGACCACCGACGGGCGCTCGGCGTGGGCGGCCAGAAAGTCGAGCAGCCTGTGATGGGGCTCGAGGTCGGCGATGTTGCGAAGGCGCAGCCACTCGAGGGTGGTGACGAGGGCGATCTCGGCGAGGCCGAAGCCCTCGTCGGGGGTGCACCAGGGGCCGCGCACGTGCTGGTCGAGCCACGCGAGCGTGCGGCCGATCCGCTCGCCCTCGCTGCGCATGAAGGGCAGGGCGTCGATGTCGACGCCGTCGCGCCGGCAGTAGAACACGTGGATCCCCGCGTCCAGCAGGCCGTCGGTGGCGTGGATCGCGTTGCCCTCGGAGATCTGGGTCGCGGCGTGGCGGGCTCGCAGGGCGCCGTGGCCGTGTTGAAAGAGCAGCAGGTCGCTGATCGCGTGGGAGTCGAGCACGCCGACGCCGCCGACCTCGAGCACCGGGTACTTTTGCAGGGGGCTCAGGCGCGTGAGCAGCTCCCGACCCCCGGGCGTGTTGGTGTCGACGAACTCGAGCGCCACGTCGAGCTCGAGCCCGATGACACGGATGCGACGGACGTAGGGCGAGGTCAGGGTCCCGAGGAGGCGCATGCCGCGGGTATATATCCCGGGTCGTCCGCCTCCGCGAGCGCCGCGCGAGGCCCGCGCGAGGCTGCGGGAGGGCTTGGAATTGTCCGCGATAAATTCGACAGTTGCGAGGCGTGCGACGACTGCTCGGGATCTGCCTGCTTTTGATGGCGTGTTCGACCGGCAAGGACGCGACCCGGCGCGCGCCGCTGTGGCCGGAGGGCGCACCGGGAGCCCACGGCACCGCCGAGGGCGACCGGCCCGAGCTTTATTATTATCTGCCGCCGCCGGACAGGGCGACCGGCGTGGCGATCGTGGTCGCGCCGGGCGGCAGCTACGCGCACACCGGCGGCCTGCACTTCGAGGCGTTCCCGACCGCGCGCTGGCTGGCGGCCCAGGGCATCACCGCGATCGTGCTGCGCTACCGCGTCAGCAACGACGACTATCACCACCGCGACTTCCTCGCCGACGGCAAGCAGGCGATCCGCACGGTCCGCGCCAACGCGGCCGAGCTCGGCGTCGACCCCCAGCGCATCGGCATGATCGGCTACTCCGCCGGCGGACACCTCGCGGCCTTCGTCGGCACCGCCTGCCCACCGTACGGCGACCCGGATGACCGCGACCGGCTCATGCGCGTCAGCTGCCGCCCCGACTTCATCGTCATGGTCTATCCGGTCGTCACCCTCGACGACCGCTGGGCCCATCAGCGAAGCAAGCAGAGCCTGCTCGGCCCGGAGGTCCCGCCGCCGATCGGGCTCGAGGACCGGCTCTCGCTCGAGAAGCAGGTCAACCCGACCACGCCGCCCGCGTTCATCGTGCACTCGCGTCGCGACCGCAAGGTCGACGTGCACAACAGCGAGCTGTTCGGCGCCGCCATGGAAGCGCAGGGCCGCCCAGTCGCGCTGCATCTTTATGACGACGGCGCGCACGGGGTCGGCCTGGCCCAGAAGCGCGGCATGCCCCGGATGCAGGAGTGGCCGGCGCAGATGGTCGCCTGGCTGCGGGAGATCCACGTGCTGCGCTGAGCCTTGCGTGAGTGTCACGGGGCCTGGGCGACTCGCGGGGCGGGCTCGTCGGGGCCCAGCAGCTCGGCGACGGAGATCGCCGCGCTGTAGCGATGGCGACGGACGTGGGCGCCGGCGCAGCCGAGCACGGCCTCCCAGCGCTGGCCCCAGGCGTCGGCGTCGGTGGCGTCGCTGAGGGTCTGTACGAGCACGATGTCGAGGCTGGCGAGGCCACGCGGGAGCCACTCCGCTTCGGGGCAGGCGCCGCGCGCCGCATAGGCTTTTCCAAATTGCTCGATCTTCTTGCGGTCCGGCGTGCGTGCCTCCTCGAGGTCCGAGAACACCACCACGGTGACCCGCTCGGGGGTGCGACGAACGACGGGCAGGTCGGCGACCTTGGTCCAGAAGCCGAGCAGCGAGGTGCCCGGCTTCGGGGTCCAGTTGCGGACCTGCTCGCGCCAGCGGTGGACCCGCTCGGCGCGCTGCTCCTGAAGGGTGGCGTGGTGCTGCGACTCGCCGCGCTCGAGGGTGGCGATGCGACCGGCCTGGGCGGCGTCGATCTGCTCGAGGCACTTCTTTTTAAACATGCTGTCGGCGGCGCAGTCGCCACCGCAGGGCAGCGGGCCGGCGACGAAGCTGCGGCGCGCGGCCGCGGCCTCGAAGGGCATGTCGGGGGTCGAGGATCGCTCGCTGCGGTCGGAGATCAGCAGCACGCCGACGCCGATGTCGGCGGGCAAGCTGGCGGCGTGGTTGATCACGGCGTCCATCTGCTCGTCGGCGAGGCCGAGGTTGGAGGGGCTGCGATCGACCCCGAACAGCAGGGTGCGCGGCGGACCGACATCGGCCGTGGCGACCGGCTCGACGGCGCCATAGCCGGTCCCGAGGCGGAGCGCGCAGGGCGGGCGCCACTCGCCGCGGGCCTCGGCGGCCTCGCGCACCGCGGCGTCGTTGCCCGACTGCCAGTGCATCATGCCGGCCAGCGCGCTGGCGACGACGACCAGACCCGCGAGGGCGGAGAGGGCGTGGACCTGGCTCATGGCACACCTCCAAAGATCCGCTGCACGCCGAGCGGCGGGTCACGGGGCGGCTCGACCGGGGAGTCCTCGCGGGCGACCCGCAGCAGCTCGATCGGCAGGTCCGGGCTCGCATCCTCGTCGTGTCCGAGGATCGTTGCGACGACATCGTCGAGGGCGAACCACACCAGCGCGAGCAGGCCGACCGCGAGCACCGTGCCGAGCACCGGCAAGGCGAGGGCGATCACGGCCAGCCAGAGCGTGGTAAGCAACAGCACCCGCGGCAGCGCGGCGAGCCAGCGCAGGAGACCGAGGCGGGCGAGGAAGCCGTCCATGCCGGCCACCAGCAGGCCGCCGGTGTGCGCGGCGACCCAGGGGACCGCGACGCCGAAGCCGACGAAGACGATGTTGGAGACGGTGACGGCGCTGCCGCCCATGCCCTGCTCGGCCAGCAGCAGGCCGCGCGCGGCGGCGAGGGCGGCGTCGAAGGCCGAGGCGCCGCCGAGCACGAACCAGCGCATCGCGCTCGCTCCACCGGCTGCGCTGCGGATCCGGTCGAAGACGCCGAACCACAGCTCGAGCAGGGTCTTGAAGAGCGCGACCACCACGTAGAAGGACCATTCGGCGGTCGCCGGCGAGAGCAGGCCCCACAGCTCGAAGCGGTACGGCGGCTCGGGGAAGACGTCGCGCAGCAGCAGGGTCGTCAGCGCGACGTCGAGGGCACACAGCACCAGCCCGGCGATCAAGGCGATGCGCTCGCCGGTGCCCAGCGACGCGCTGTCTTTCGGGTCAGCCTCGCTGCGCGGCCACATGCGCCCGCTCCACGACCACAGCGACTCGCCGGCGCGGGCCAGCGTCGCGCGCACATGGGTGTGCCACAGCTGGCGCAGCCGCTGCAGCAGGCTGCCCAGCAGCAGCAAGGCGAAGGCGCCGAGCACGAACAGGCCGGCGTGGCCGGCGAGGTTGACAGGCTCGCCGTCGGCTTGCATCGCCCGCGCGAGCACGGCGAGGGCGGCGAGGCCAGTGGCGAGGACGAGTAAGCGGACGCGCCGCGGCGACCGCGGCGACCGCGATGGCGGTGGCGAAGAATTCGAATGCACGGGGGACCTCCGGGTGTGAAGCGGCCCGCGGCGAGCTCCCGCGCCCAGGAGCTTGCGCAGGCGCCGGCCGGCGACATGACCCAAAGGACCTGTCCTTGGGGGCATGCGCCGGCCCGCGTGCGCGGCGGGGCCGAGGCTGGCACGCACGGGGCGGCCGCGATATTCCGCGGCCGCCGCGTGAGGGTCCGCGGACCCAGGGTGCGGGCGCGACGAGGTCCGCGGCGACGAGTGATTTCAGCGACGTCCGGCGACCGCGACGAGGCCCGCGGCGAAGCTCGCGGAGGGGCAGGCGCGACGAGGTTTGCGGCGACGAGTGATTTCAGCGTCGACCTGCGGGCGCGATGAGGCCCGCGGCGACGAGTGATTCTTGCGAACGCGACGAAGCCCGCGGGAGGCCGCGGGCGTGGTGCCGCTTTTGAAAGGGCGTGGGCCCGTCAGCCCGTCGGCCCGTCAGCCGCGAGTGCTCACTTGTGCGCGGGCACGCTGCGGGCGGTCGTCAGGATCCAGTTGGTCTTCTCGAAGGAGAAGCGGGTGCGAAACAGGACCGTCTTGCTGTCGGCGCTGAACATCGGCGTGTGGTCCTCGAGCGCGTTGCGGGTCAGCAGCCGCATCGGGCTGCTGGCGTCGAGGGCGACCAGGCCGATCTCGTTCTGATTGCCGGCCTCGCGGACCCCGTTGTCGATGTCGCGGATCTGGAAGACCACGGCGCTGCCGTCGGGTGCGGCGACCATGTCGGAGACCCAGCCCTCGGTCGTGAGGGTCGTCGCCGTGAAGGCGGCGCCGTCGAGCGCGTGTACCCGCGGCTCGGTGCCGTCGACGACCGACTGCGGCGCGGGGGCGGTGTCGGCCGCGACGACCTGGTCGTACAGGGCCGCCCAGGGCTTGCTGAGGTCGACGCGGAACAGCCGCTGCCCGCGCTCGCTCGAGGCGGCGACGAGCAGACGCGGACCGTTCGGGCCGTCGGGTGCGGCCGCGACCGCGTCGATGCTGTGGGCGGCGTCGAGCACGATCGCGTCGAGGCGCAGGGCGTGGTCGGGGTGGGCCGGGCTCAGCACATACACGCCGCCGCCGGCCTCGGCGCTGGTGGAGTAGCCGGCCGCGGCGAGCCAGTCCTCGGCGATCCACGCCGGGCGGCCGAAGCTGATCGAGGGGCTGCGCGCGAGCTCGACCGGGACATCGTCGCCGGGCTTGGCGATGTATACGACCGAGTCCCCGCCGTCGCGCCGGCCGCGGGCGATCCTTCCGCTGGCCTGGGGCGCGCCGGGATCCTCGTTGCGGGCCAGCGGCAGCGTCACCTTGCCGGCCAGCGTGAAGCTGCACGGCTCCTTGCCCGCCCCTTGCTCGAGCCGCCACACCTGCGAGGCGCCGTCGACATGCACGAGCAGGGCGTCGCCGCGCGGCGAGGAGCGGAAGCTCGGGCGGCCGCCGCTCTCCTCGAGCGTACCGCCGAGCAGGCTCGGACAGGGCAGGCGCGCGCTGCCAGGGGCGGCGCCGGCGGGCAGGTAGCTGAAGGTCCAGTTGCGGTCGAGCTCGAGCTCGGCGTTATAGCCGGTGTTGCTCGAGAAGTGCACGGCGCGGCTCATGACGAGGGCGCTGCCGTCGGCGAGGGCGATCGCGTTGAGGCTCTCGTGGATGCCGCCGAGCAGCGCGGGCTTGGGCTCGCCCTGCTCCTTGTCGACGAGCAGCTTGCGAGCTTTCTCGGCGATCTTGGCGACGGTGGCCTCGGCGTCGGCGATCGAGGTCAATCGGCTCATGCCCTCGGAGAGCTTGGTGCGCAGCACCATCACGACCGGCGGGTCCTTCGGGTCCTCGCGGATCGTCCTCGACAGCGGCTCCTGGGCGAACAGCGCCGTCAGCAGGTCGAGGTCGGGGCCGTTCATCACCTCGGAGGGTTTGGCGTTGACGGTCAGCTTGTGGGGGAAGGCGTAGTCACCGGCGCTGACGACCGCGAAGCGCTGCCAGGGCTCGAAGCTCGGGATCCCGCCCTCGACCTCGAGCCCGCCGAAGTCGACCTTCGCCGGGTTCTCGAACGCGACGTAGGCGAAACCGAACCAGTCCGCGAGCTGCATGATCGCCGGCACGCCGGTCCCCTCGAACTCCGGCACCTTCTTGTGGGCCTCGTCCTCGATGGTGTCGGCGCGGCCCTCCTGGGCGACAAAGCCCCACTTCTCGAGGGTCGACTTGTAACGCAGGTGGCTCTGGTGGACGACGAGCACGCGCGCCGGGTCCTCGTCCTGACCGATCGGTCCGGTGCGGTTGAAAAACCACCACACGCCACCAGCGGCTGCGAGCAACACCCCGAGGGTGATGAACTTGCCGCGATGGCTGCTGCGGAGCACCTCGAGGTCGGTCTGAGAGCGGTCGGCGCCGGACATGGGCGCTAGCTTGGCACGAAATACCAGTTTCAGGCGTGCCCCGAGCCGCAGAGGCCGCCACACCGGCGGGGGGGCGAGGACCCGGGTGAGTTCGGGTCTCCGAATGTGCGTCCCCTCGCGGTCGCCCCGGTGGCCGGACCAGGCCTGTCGGCCGTCGTGTGGTAGTGGCACCATGTGGACCCCCGTCCCGGGGGCCAGGAGCCGAACCGTGAAGCAAGCCCGTCACACCGCACGTCACACCGAACTGGCCTCCGATTTGGCCATGGAAGCCGCGGTTTCCGTGCCGCAGGTCGTCGAGTACCTCGAGCAGCTGGTCGCCGCCCTCAAGTCCGGCGCCGTTCATGTCCACGCCGGCGGCCAGGAGCTCGTGCTCGGCCCGCGCGACGTGCTCGGCCTCAAGCTGCGCGCCCGCCAGAAGGGCAAGCGTCAGAAGCTCGCGCTCGAGCTGACCTGGCGAAAGAAGCAGCTCGCGCCCGAAACCGGCCTCGGCCTCGAGTTCCGCGCGGCGCCCCCGGAGTCGGCGCCGGAGGCGATCGAGGTCGTCGACCTCGCGGACGCCACCAAGGGCGACAGCGACGGCGGTGCCGGACAGGAGCACGTCGACAGCACCGACGCCGCGACCACCGCCGCCGCCACCGCCGCCGC
>NZ_JACCSO010000463.1 GCF_013812955.1 Nannocystis sp.
GCGGCGGGCGGCCTCGCGGGCGGCCTGCGGGTCGCTGCAGGCGCGCCTGATGCTGTGGCTGTCGGCGATGCGGGCGAGGCGATAACGCTGGTGGTCGTACCACGCGGACCACAGGAAGGCGGTCGCGCTGGCCCCGTCGCCGAGCTCGTCGCGGGAGCGGGCCCGTTCGCCCTCGATGACCTTGACGCTGGCGTCATGGCTGATGAGGCCGAGCGGGCAGAGGGCGATCACCAGGAAGGCGAGGACCAGCTTCGTGCGGACCGAGAAGTGCGCGGCGTCGCGGACGAGCAGCAGGGTGAAGGCCGCGGCGGCGCCGAGCACGACGACCTCGAAGGAGATGTCATACTGCAGGGCAGGCGGCAGGCGGGTGGGCAGCGGCAGCAGCTCGGCGGCGCTGGTGAGGATGCCGCCGCCGACGGCGAGGTAGACCCAGCGATCGGTGCGCTGGAGCGAGAGCAGGCGCGGGGCGGTGGCGAGGATGAAGAAGATGAAGCTCGCGACGAACAGGGTCTCGACCTGCTCGAGCCACACGGGGCTCAGCAGCATGGCGACGCCGGTGACGGCGTAGATGCGCTCGATCGCGGTGGAGATGCGGCCGCGGCGGATGGCCACAAATGCGGAGACGAGGACCGCGGCGAAGATCAGGCAGCAGCCGTCGATCGCGAGATACTGCCAGCGGCCGGTGTCGAGGTAGAGGCGCAGGCTCTCGCCCAGGACGGCGACCATGGCGGCGGCGACGAGTCCCAGGACCCCCAGAGCGAAGCGGGTCTTCGCAGGTTTTGCCGGTTCGCCGGACATGCAGAGCGAACGACCAGGGTACACCCGACGCCGCGCAGGCGCAGGCGCGCGGCGATCGGACGGCGCGCTCGATCCTGCCGCCGGATGGTATGTGCAGATCCGCGCACTCGATCGTGGCGCGAGGTCTCAGCGGGTCACGAACGCTTGCAGGATCCGGTAGGCGAGGTGCTCGGTGTCGTCGACTTCGGCGCCGCCGACCTTCGCCATGTGCTCGGCGGCGAACCGTCGCCGCTGCGCGAGGTCGGCGTGTTGCAGCTCGAGCGCGATCATGCCGAGGATCGACCGCATGCCCGCGCTGAGGAGGGTGCTGCCGCGAGCCTCGAGGTCGTCGAGACCTCGCTGCAGGCGGGGGCCGTCGCGGCGCAGCAGGGCGTCGAGGGTGTCGATGACGCTGCGCAGCTCGTCGGGCGTGTCGGTGCGAGCGACGGTGCTGCGCACCTCGGCCCACCAGCGGGTGCGCGCGAGCGGCAGGTGCGGGGCGGTCTGGGTGAAGATCGCGTAGGTGCGGATGATCCAGGTGTCCCAGTCGGCCTCGCCGGCGTCGACCTTCTGCTGCTCGTCGATCCACTGGTTCATCACCGACACGGTCAGCGTGTCGCCGAGCTCGACGGCGGGATCTTCGTAGAGGCGCATCAGCGCGGTGGCCTGCTCGGTCTCGCGGAACACGTGCGGCTCGCGCAGGTCGCCGATGCCGCCTGGCGGGTAGGGCCGGCGCTCGAGGCCGCCGAGGACCTCGAGCAGCGGGGCGGGGATCCAGCGCAGGGAGTGCAGCACGCCGGCGGCGTCCTGCATGAAGCGGGCCTTCTCGGCGCCGGTGTCGAGGATCGGGTGGGCGTCGGAGTTGGCGGGCTTGTCGGCGAGGAAGGGGTGCAGCATCGCCCGGTTGGCGACCAGCAGGCTGTCGAGCTGGCCGATGTCGTGCACGCCGATCAGCTCGAGCTCGGGCCGCAGCGCCGGCCACTGCAGCGGGACCGGGCTGAGCGCGCCGAGCTCGCCCTCGGCGACCGCGAGGATCACCCAGTCGCTGTCGCCGACGCGGAGGATCTGATAGTCGCTGAACTCCTGGTCGAGCGCGGCGAGCACGGTCAGCAGCAGCTCGTTGCTGAGCTCGTAACCTTGCAGCCACTGTGCCAGCACCCCGCGCGGCTTCAGGTAGCGCTTGACCTCGCGATAGAACTCGACCGTGAACAGGCTCGAGACCCCGGAGACCCACGGGTTGGTCGGCTCGGAGACGATGATGTCGTACTGCCGCGCGGCCCCGGCGAAGAAGGCCTTGGCGTCGTCGAACCAGAAGTGGTTGCGCGGGTCGTTGTAGGCGCGCTCGTTGACGGGCAGGAAGTGGCGCGAGCCGGCGTGCATCTCGGGCTCGATCTCGATGGTGTCGAGGCGCTCGAGCGCCGGCGAGCCGAGCAGGACGTGGCAGGTGACGCCGGAGCCGAAGCCGATCAGCGCGGCGTCGGTGGCCTCGGGGCGGATCGCCAGCGGGATCAGGCCGACCAGGACCTGGTTGGGCTCGTCGCCGGCGATGTCGGGGCCGAGCACGGGGTCGCGTCCCGCGGGGTAGCGGTTGAGCACCAGCGAGGCGTCGGGCTTGCCGTTGGTGTAGATCACCCGATACTCGCGCTCGTCGGTCAGGCGGATCACGGTGACCGAGGCAGTGCGACCGTCGACGTAGGAGATCAGCTCGTAGCCGTCGCCGAGGCGGGTGCGGCCGTTGCGGTACACGGTCGCCGAGAGCACCATCGGGTCGAGCTTGACGATGAAGAGCCCGAACACCACGACCAGCGCGCTGCTCATGCAGGCGAAGCGGAGGGTCCTGGCCATGCCCGGCGCGGGGTCGCTGCTGCCCAGCTCGAGGCGCAGCAGGGCGAGGCCGAGCACGATGTCGACCACGGCCCCGGCGACGATCACCCGCTGCAGGCCGATCAGCGGCATCAGGAGCAGGCCGGCGAGGGTGGCCCCGACGATCGCGCCGAGGGTGTTGAAGCCGTAGACGCGGCCGATGATGCCCTCGCCCTGGCCGCGCTTGAGCAGCAGGTGGGTGATCAGCGGCAAGGTCATGCCGGCGCAGAAGGTCGCCGGGAACATGATCACGAGGCACAGCAGGTAGCGCAGCGCGTTGAAGGCGAGCCAGGTGTGCTCGGTGCGCACGTCGCCGACCATCAGCGAGCCCATCGCCTTGACCGCGAGGGCGTAGAGGGGCAGCGTCGCGACGGCGGCGACGCCCATGAGGATCTGCACGAAGCCGAGCACGAGCTCGGGGCGGCGCCAGCGGTCCATCTTGCGGCGCACCCACAGGCCGCCCGCGGCGAGCCCGAACACGAAGGCCGAGAGCATGACCTCGAAGGAGTGGGTGGCGCTGCCGATGATCATCGACAGCAGGCGGATCCAGCCGATCTCGTACATGAACGAGGACAGGCCGGTGCCGAAGGACACCAGCAGCAGCAGGCGAACCAGGCCGGCGCGGCGCCGCTCGCGGGTCGGATCGTGGGGATCGTGGATGTCGCCGGCGAGCGGCGGGTGCTCATCGCGCTGCAGCAGGGCGACCGCGGCGATCGCGAGGTTCAGCGCGGCGGCGCAGGCGAGGGTGCCCGGGAGCCCGAAGCGACCGACCAAGACGAAGCCCGAGAGCAGCGCACCGAGGGCCGCGCCGATGCTGTTGGTGAAGTACAGGAAGCTCAGGATCTCGCCCGAGCGCTCGCGGTCGCGGCGCAAGATCCCCGCGCTCATCAGCGGGAAGGTCATGCCGAGCAGCACGCAGGGCGGGAGGATCAGCAGACCGGCCATCGTCCACTTGAGCGCGGCGACCAGCATGCCGCCGCCGAGCGCCGGGAAGAGGGTGTCGTAACAGAGCCGCATCACCCCCGAGCACAGCCACGGGAAGGCCAGCGCATACACGCCGATGCCGCCCTCGATCAGGGCGTAGGCGCGGACCGGGCGGCGGACCTTGCCGAGCCGGCGGGCGACCAACAACGCGCCGAGCGCCATGCCGCCCATGAACAGGCTGAGCACGAGCACCTGGGCGGTCGCTGCGCTGCCGACGAACTGCCGAATGTAGCGCGACCAGATCGACTCGTAAATGAGGCCGCTGATCCCGGAGAGGAAGAACAGGAGAAACAGGGCCGCATGCCGCGCCATCCGCCGGGACAATACCCCAGCGGGGGCGGTCCCTGGGCAGGCCAGCGTGGGCAGGCGAGCGTGGGCAGGCGAGAGTGGGGCGATTCAGGGCCCCTGGACCACCCAGGTGGTGCCGTCGACCGCGACCTCGCGCTTCCAGATCGGCACGTCGCGCTTGAGTCGCTCGATGACCTCGCGACAGGCCGCAAAGGCCTCGGCGCGGTGCGGGGCGGCCGCAGCGATCACGACCGCGGCCTCACCGATGGCGAGGCGACCGAGGCGGTGGTGGACCGCCACGCTCGCGCCGGCGACCTCGGCCTCGACCGCGGCGGCGATCTGGCGCATCACTTTCAGGGCCATCGGCGCGTAGGCCTCGTACTCGAGGTGGTCGATGGCGTGGCCGCGGCTGTGGTCGCGGACCTTGCCGATGAACGTGACGACGCCCCCGGCCTGCCGGCGCTCGACCGCGGCGATGACGCGATCCAGCACCAGCGGCTCGGCCCCGAGGTAGAAGTGGTCGTCCGCGGCCGGCTCGACTGGCCCCGGCTCGACTGGCCCATGCCCGCCGCTGACCGGGGGAATCACGGCGACCTCGTCGCCCGCGCGGACCCGGTGCCCGGCGGCCACGAACTCCTGCTCGACCGCGACCCGGCAGGGCGGCAGCAGCTCGCGCAGGGGCGGGTGGGCATCGCCGAGCGCCGAGAGCAGTTCAGCCACGGTGGCGCCCTCCGGCAGCTCGAGCTCGACCCAGTCGCTGCGCAGGCGCTCACGCAGACCAGCGAACAGGAGGATGCGGACGGTCATGGCTTTAGGCCCTTTCAGATCACGGGAGGCAAGGCAAATTCGCGACGGGCTGCGGCGCCCCCGGCGGGCCCGGCCGAAATTTCTTCGGGCGCTACGTGGGACGATATCCTACCCCCGTCAAGTGATCCGGCCGAGATCATCGGCGGCCGTTACCTTCGTCGCGGACAACCTATGCTTCAGACTGCACTGCGGGGTCGCCACGGTCTTGCGCTGGCCCCCACGCCCGAAGTTTCCTCCATGAAATCCCCCCGCAACACGGCCCCGGCTGCGCTCATGCGGGTGCTCGATCCGCCGGCCGAGCGCGCTCCGCCGGAGGATGAGCTCGACGACGACTTCGACGCCGACCTCGACGGCGAGCTCGGGGACCACCTCGTCGACCACCTCGTCGACAAGGCCAGCGAGTCCGAGGAACTCGACGACGAGGTCGGGGTCAGCGATCCCGCCGACGCGGTCGGGGCGACGCCGGTCTGGGACGACGCGGAGGCGGAGGAGAAGCGCCACGGGTTGCAGACGCGGCTCGCGGCGTACTTCACGAAGGGTCGGCCGCGGGTGGTCTTCACCGACAACCTGAACACGATGCTGTCGATCAAGCGCGGGCAGGGGGTGTGGACCTTGCGCATGCACCGGATGTTCGCCGCGGCGCCGCCGGCGGTGCTGCGCGCGGTGGCCCAGTACGCGCAGAGCCAGGACCGGCGCTCGGCGACGCTGCTGCGCCGCTACATCGACCACCACGAGCACCTGATCCGCCCGCCGGTCGAGCCGCGCGCGCAGCCGATCGACGTCCAGGGCGCGCATCACAACTTGAAGTCGATCTTCGACGAGCTGAACGCCGAGTACTTCGAGGGCGCGATCGGGGCGCGCATCACCTGGGGTCCGCGCACCCGCCGGAAGGCCGGACGCGAGTCGATCAAGCTCGGCAGCTACAGCGTCGAGGAGCAGCTGATCCGCATCCACCCGGTGCTCGACGCCGCCGACGTGCCGCGCTTCTTCGTGGCCTGGATCATCTATCACGAGATGCTGCACGAGGTGCACGACATGCCGATCGTCGACGGCCGCCGCGTGTACCACACCCCCGCGTTTCGCCGCGCCGAGGCTCGCTTCGAGCACTACGCCGAGGCCGTGCTGTGGGAGCGAACCCAGGTGCACAAGCTGCTCGATCGTTGAAGCGCGCGGGCGCGCATCTGCCTGCACACCGTCTGCCTGGCGGCGGTGGGAGGCGAGCCGTCGCAGGTGTCTGCGACAGGTGACGCGGCCGCGGGAGGCGAGTATCGTCCGGCACCCATGACGAAGCCGAGCGACCCGAGCAAGCCGAGCGACCCCAGCAGCACCAGCAGCCCGGGCGGCGCCAGCAACCCGGGCCCGGGCGGCGCCAGCAGCCGGTCGAATCGCAGCAAAGAGGCGCTGGAGTTTCACAGCAAGGGTCGGCCCGGCAAGATCCAGGTGGTCCCGACCAAGCCGCTGACGACCCAGCGCGACCTCTCGTTGGCGTACTCGCCCGGGGTCGCCGAGCCGTGCATGGAGATTTTTAAGAACCCGTCGGACGTGTACAAGTACACGGCGCGCGGCAACCTCGTCGCGGTGATCACCGATGGCACCGCGGTGCTCGGCCTCGGTGACATCGGGCCGCTGGCGAGCAAGCCGGTGATGGAGGGCAAGGGGGTGCTCTTCAAGAAGTTCGCCGACATCGACGTCTTCGACCTCGAGATCAGCTCGAAGAGCCCGGACCACTTCATCGAGACGGTGGCCGCGCTCGAGCCGACCTTCGGCGGCATCAACCTCGAGGACATCAAGGCGCCGGAGTGCTTCTACATCGAGGAGGAGCTCAAGAAGCGCATGAACATCCCGGTGTTCCACGACGACCAGCACGGCACCGCGATCATCAGCGGCGCCGGCCTCGTCAACGCCGCGGCGATCCAGGGCAAGCAGCTCGCGGACCTCAAGATCGTCGTCAGCGGCGCGGGGGCCTCGGCGGTCGCCTGCACGCGGTTCTATCTGAGCCTCGGCGTGCGCCCCGAGCACGTGCTGATGGTCGACTCGCGGGGCGTGCTCAACACCCGCCGCAAGCTCGCCGAGGACGACCCCAAGCGCGAGTGGGTGCGCGACACGCCGGCGGACACGCTGGCCGAGGCGCTGGTCGGCGCCGACATGCTGCTGGGGCTGTCGCGCGCGGGTCTGGTGACGGCGGAGATGCTGGTGCCGATGGCGCCGCGGCCGATCATCTTCGTGCTGGCCAACCCGGACCCGGAGATCGACTACCCGACGGCGAAGGCGACCCGCCCCGACGCGATCGTGGCGACCGGGCGCAGCGACTACAACAACCAGGTCAACAACGTGCTCGGGTTCCCGTTCATCTTCCGCGGCGCGCTCGACGTGCGGGCGACGCAGATCAACGAGGCGATGAAGGTCGCGGCCGCGCACGCGCTGGCCGAGCTGGCGCGCAAGGACGTGCCGCAGGTGGTCAACGCGGCGTACGGCGAGGAGTTTCGCTTCGGCCCCGAGTACATCATCCCCAAGCCCTTCGACCCGCGGGTGCTGACCTGGGTCGCGCCGGCGGTGGCGAAGGCGGCGATGGCCACCGGCGTGGCCCAGGTGACGGTCGAGATCGAGGCCTACCGCGAGCGCCTGCAGGGCCTGCTGGGTGGTTCGACGGCGGTGATGCGCAAGTTCGTGCGCCTGGCCGCGAGCGCGCCGCGGCGGCTGGTGTTCCCGGAGGGCGACGACTCGAGGATCTTGAAGGCGGTGTCGATCATCGTCGACGAGCGCATCGCCCGTCCGGTGCTGCTCGGCGAGGCCGAGAAGATCCGGGCGAAGATCAAGGCGCTGGACATCGACCTCGCGGCCGACAGCTTCGACATCGTCGACCCGCGCAGCGACACCGCGGCCGAGGGCTACGCGACCCGCCTGCACCGCCAGCGCGAGCGCAAGGGCGTCAGCGCCGAGCTCGCGCGGGAGCTGATGCGCGAGCGCAACCACTTCGGCATGATGATGGTCGCCGAGCACCGCGTCGACGGCATCGTCACCGGCCTCAACTTCGCCTACTCCGACACCGTGCGCCCGGCCCTGCAGATCATCGGCCTGCGCCCGCAGGTGCGCAAGATCGCCGGCATGTACCTGATGCTGCACAAGTCCGGCATGCTGTTTTTCGGCGACACCACCGTCAACGTCAACGTCGACGCCGCCACCCTCGCCGACGTCGCGGAGATGATCGCCGACGCCGCGAAGAGCTTCGACGCGGTGCCCAGGGTCGCCCTGCTCAGCTTCAGCAACTTCGGCTCGGTCCGGGACCCGCGCTCGATGATGGTCGCCGAGGCCGTCGAGCTGCTGCGCCGCCGTCGCCCCGACCTCGAGGTCGAGGGCGAGATGCAGGCCAACGTCGCCGTCGACTACAACCTGCAGCAGCACCTGTTCCCGTCGACTCGCCTCACCGGCCCCGCCAACGTCCTCATCTTCCCCAACCTCGAGGCCGGCAACGTCGCCTACAAGCTGATGCGCGAGCTCGGCGGGGTCCCGGCGGTCGGCCCGGTGCTGCTCGGCATGAACCGCCCGGTCACGGTGCTCGAGCGCGACTGCACCGTCGACAACATCGTGCACATGGCGGCGCTGACGGTGGTCGCGGCGCAGCAGGCCGACGGGGTCACGGCCGCGGCCGGCGCGACGCTGATCTGAAGGCCTCGGCCTGACCTCGTGTCGGGCCGTCGGGCGCTGCATGATGCAGCAGCGCCGCGGGCTCGAAGCCGCGGCGCTGGTTCAGGACCGGCGCCGCAGGCCCCTCAGCCGAGGTTGGGCACGGTGGGCTTGGGCTCGGGGGCCTTGCCGTCGTGCTCATTGTGCCAGCGCTTCATCTTGCGCTTGATGACTTCCTTCTTGACCATGCCGACGAGGTCGATCATCAGGCGGCCGGTCAGGTGGTCGTGCTCGTGCTGCATGGCGCGGCCGAACAGGCCCTCGCCGTCGACCTCGAAGCTGGTGCCTTCGCTGTCGAGGGCGCGGATCTTGGCCCAGCGCGGGCGCTTGATGTCGACGAAGACGTTGGGGAAGCTGAGGCAGCCCTCCTCCGCGACGGTCAGGCCGCGGCCGGTCTCGGCGAGCTCGGGGTTGATGAACACCAGCGGCTTGGCGTCGTCGCCGGCCTCCGGGTCAGCGACCTTGCCGTCGATGATGAAGATCCGCTCGAGGCGGCCGACCTGGATCGCGGCGATGCCGGCGGCGTTCAGCGAATACATCGTGTCGATGAGGTCCCGCACCAGCTGGCGGACGTCGGCGGTGATGTCCTTCACGTCGAAGGTGGCTTCGCGCAGACGAGGATCGGGATACGTGACGATGTCGAGGACGGCCATGGCAGGGGTGTGCGGTTGCTCCGCCCCAACTATAGGGCTCCCAGCTAGCCGGGCAAAGCCCCCGTGGTATGACCCCAGCGCACACATGAAGCAGCCGGCCTCCCTCGTGTTCGTCTGCCAGAACCTGCGCGCCTCCGATGACCCGAAAGGGAGCTGCATGCGCCGGGGCAGCAACGCTGTGCTCGAGCGCATGAAGGATGTCCGGGCCGAACTCGGCCTCAAGTCGGAGCTCCGCGTCATGGGCGCCACCTGCCTCGGCTGCTGTGAGTCGGGCGTGACCGTGCTCGTCGTCGACAAGGACGGCGCCAACTACTACGGCCGCATGGACCCGGCCCTCGGCGAGGCGCTGCTGCGCGAACAGGTGGTCGGCGAGGGCGCCGGCGAGGCCCTGCGGCGCCACCGGCTGCGCCCCGACGACCTGCTCGACCTCTCGGGCCTGGAAGTGGAGGTGACGCGTGAGTGACCTGACTTTGGAACAAGCCAAGGCGGCGCTGGCGACGGTCAAGGACCCGGCGACCGGGCGCGAGCTGCTGGCGGACGGCCGGGCGGAGTTGAGCCTCGGGACCGGCGATCACAGCGGCGAACTGCTGCTCAAAGTCGAGCTCATCTCGCCGGGATATCCGCTGCGGGGCGAGCTGGACGCCGCGCTGCGGGCGGCGCTCGAGCCGCTGTGTGGCGGCGCCGGGGTGCTGCTGCGCATCGAGTACGGGCTGCGGGTGCCGAGCAAGCCGGCGCGTCAGGACCTGAACCGGTTGCCGACGGTGAAGAACATCATCGCGGTGGCGGCGGGCAAGGGCGGGGTCGGCAAGAGCACGGTGAGCGTCAACATTGCGATGGCGCTCAAGCAGATGGGCGCGCGGGTGGCCGTGCTTGACGCCGACATTTACGGGCCGAGCGTGCCGAAGATGCTGGGTACGCCGTCGCGCGAGACCTCGACCACGGCCGAGGGCGACCGCATCTCGCCGGCGATCTTTCGCGGGATCCCGGTGATGAGCGTCGCGTTCTTCGTCGAGCCGGGCAGCGCGGTCATCTGGCGCGGGCCGATGATCCACAAGCTGCTCAAGCAGTTCCTCGAGGATGTCGTGTGGGGCGAGATCGACTACCTGATCGTCGACCTCCCGCCCGGCACCGGCGACGCGCAGCTCTCGCTCGCGCAGCTGATCCCGATCACCGGCGCGGTGATCGTCACGACCCCGCAAGAGGTCGCGCTGATCGACGTGCGTCGCGCGGTCAACATGTTCAACAAGCTCGAGGTGCCGATCCTCGGCGTCGTCGAGAACATGAGCCACTACACCTGCCCGGCCTGCGGCCACCACGACAACATCTTCGCCAGCGGCGGCGGCAAGACCCTCGCGCGCGAGCTCGGCGTCGAGCTGCTCGGTCAGGTGCCGATCGACAACCGCGTCAGCTACGGCGGTGAGTCCGGCGTGCCGGTCGTCGAGGGCGCGCCCAATAGCGAACAGGCCCGCGTGCTCAACGAGGTCGCGGCCAGGGCCGCCTTCGCCGTCAGCAAGGCCAGCGCGACCGGACCCAAGCGCTCCAGCTTGCTGCGCACCGTCAGCTAGCTTCACGCTCGGCCAGCTCGTTCGAATTGAAACGAGCTAGTTGAGCAGGCACGGCGGCGTGGTGAATTGCTGGCCCAGGCGGAGCAGGATGCCGCTGGTGCGCGCGATGAGGAAGCGGATGCGCAGGTCGGGCGACTCGGCGTCGAGGCTCTCCTGTTGCAGGGCGACCAGGGCGCGGCGGTCGGCGAACAGGTCGCCCTCGGTTGCGACCAGGAGCTCGAGGCTCGGGAGGAACGCGGTCAGGGTGTAGAGGAAGGACCTGGCGTCGGTCATCGTCAGCAGCGAGGCGAGCAGGCTCTCGCCGTCCTCGCCGCAGAATTGGGCGATGCGCTCGACCTGGGCGCGCAGCACCGCGAACTGTTCGCCGTCGGAGGGCTGGGCCTCGTGGAGGGCGGCGACCGAGACCTCGCGGAAGCGGCGGGACTGGGTGTGCTCCTGTTGCATGCGCACGCGGCAGACGCCTTCGAGGCGGATGATGCGGCGGCCGTCCGGGAGCTTGACGTGGAAGATCAGCTTGCCGAGGCCGAAGACCTGCTCGAAGGCGGGTGGCCCGTCGAGCGCGGCGCTCGCGGGGCACAGCAGGGGGACCCCGATGTGCTGCCCGTGGGCGCGGACGAAGTCGACGAGCTCGAGGTAGCGGGGCTCAAAGATGTTGAGCGGCAGGACCATCCCCGGCAGCAAGACCACGTTGGGCAGCGGAAAAATTGGCAAGGACGCCAAAATTTGCAGGTCAGGAATGGCGTTGGCCTTCAGCATCGAGGTAGCTCGGCGGTTATACTCTGCGCCGGCCACTCTGCCAGCAATGGAGGCCTTGAGAGGCCTGTGGGACATCGTCGGAGCCCTGGACCTGCGCACTGGGGCGCCAGTCTAACAAATCGCGCTTCAGCGATCCGTAGTGGGATCCACCTGTTGTCGATCCATGAGCGACGCAGGAGTCCGCACCGGATCACTGGGCGATGGTTAATTTCGCAGGTCCGTCCGCGTTGGAAGGTGGCACCCAGTTGGCCAGCGCAAGCCTGGCGGTGGCCCAGGGGGCTTGGTGGCTCCAGGGCGCGAGCAGGTCGATGCGGTTGATGGCGCCCAGAGACTGCTCGAAGCGGATGTAGCCGGTCGGTCCCAGGCCGGTTGCACAGGCGAGCAAGATCCGGTTCACGGTGTTGTGCGCGACCAGGGCGATCGCCGGGACCTGACCCTCGGGACCGGTCCGTGCGTGGCGGGCGATCAGCTCGATGACGCAGGGCAGCGCACGGGCCGCGACATCTTGCACGCTCTCGCCGCCGCCAGGCATGCGAAAATCCAGCATGTCCTCGTAGCGCCGCGCCATCAGCTCGGGGTGCTTCACCCTGGCGTCGGCGAAGCGGACCCGCTCGAGCAGGCCGAGGTGCATCTCGCGCAGCGCCGGCAAGGCCACCGGCGACGGACCACCAACTTCGGCCGCCAGCAGGGCCGCGCCGGCGCAGGTGCGCCGCAGGTCGGAGCAATAGATGGCCTGCAGCGGCAGGTCCGCGAGCGCGTGCGCCTGGGCGGCCGCCTGGACCCGTCCGCGCGCCGAGAGCTCGACATCCTCGTGGCCGTAAAATGCGTCGAGGAGGTCCGGCTCGCCGTGGCGCAGCACGTACAGTCGCAGGGCGATCATGCGAACAGCAGCGCCTGCAGGTCGGAGCGCGTGCGCAGCTCACCGCGCAGCGAGCTGGTGACGACCTCGGCCCCGTGCTTGTTGTCGGGCACGCTCAGACAGGTGTGACGGGCCCGCATGATGCAGCCGGCCCCGCGCGCGCCGAGGTGCTCGATCAGCGCGTCGACGACGTCGTTGCAGGCCCGCTCTTGCAAGGTCAGGCGCCGCGTGAAGCAGGTGACGAGGTCGCCGAGACGGCCGAAGCCGGCGAGGCGGTTGTCGGGGAGGTAGGCCACGGAGGCGCTGCCAATGTAGGGCAGGAGGTGGTGCGGGCACAGGCCATGGAACGGCAGGCCGTGCACGACGACCAGCTCCGAGGCGCCCTCGCCCTCGACCGGATCGCCGAGGATCTGCGCCGGGTCCATGGCGAAGCCGGACAGGAACTCGGCGCTCCACACCCGCGCGACACGGCCGGGCGTGCCGACCAGATCCTTGTGCTGCAGGTCGAGCCCGCAGGCCGACAACAGCGCCGTGACGGCGCGCTCGATGGCGCCGGAGCGGTCCGGGTCAGAAGGAGAGCCGAGCACGGCAGGCGGTATACCCGATCATGCGCGCAGCCTGGGGAACTTCCGCCCCGGCGCCACGCCCCGGCCAGATCCCGCGCGAAGGGTCTGGACCTGCGCAGGTCCCTCGCCCGGCGGTGGTGAGGTCATCCGTCGTCGGCGACGACCTGCAGTGAGCGGGGGCGGTCGCGCCAGCTCAGGCGAAAGCCGTGGGGGAGGTCGGCCAGGTCGGGCAGGCGGGTGCAGGCCTCGCAGTCGGTCTTGACGGCGCGCTCGGTGCAGCCGTCGCAGACGGCGAGGGTCTTGCGGGTCGCCAGCAGGTCGTCGCGCAGGCGGCTCAGCACCCCGATCTTGTGCTCGAGCTCGGCGATGTGCTGCGAGACCCTGGCGTCGAGCTGCTTGCACGCAGCGTGGTCGGTGGGCTGCTGGTCGCGGGCGGCGATCAGGGCGGTGATCTCCTCGATCGACCAGCCGGCTTCACGCAGCGCGAGGATGAAGTTCAGGCGCTCGAGCTCCTCCGGCGCGAACAGGCGGTGCCCTCCGGTGCTGCGGGCGGCCTGCAGCAGCCCGGCGCGCTCGTAGTACCGCACCGTGCGAGGCGTGCATCCGCTGCCGTCGGTCATGTCCTTCAAGGTCAAGGGCCCGCCGCGCTTGTTCGCCATGTCGGCAGCCTGACGCCCCCTGGCCGCCGCTGTCAACGTGGCGCGTCTGGACCACTTCTGGGCCTGCCGCAGATCGGCGGGCGCGCCCGAGCCGGCCGCGCTACCCTGCCGGGCCCATGCCCACGGCCCCCATCGCTCTCGTTACGGGCGGCGCGATCCGCATCGGCCGCGCCATCAGTGTCGCCCTCGCCGCGGCCGGCTATCGAGTCTGGTTGCACTACCACCGCTCGGAGGCCCCGGCCGCCGCGCTCGCGCAGGAGCTCGGTGCGGCCGCTCTCGGCCCACTGCGCTGCGATCTCGCCGACGAACTGGCCCGCGCCGAGCTCTGCCGGCAGATCCTCGACCCGGCCGGTCCAGCGGGCGGCCGCCTCGACCTCCTGGTCAACAACGCCGCCAGCTTCGAGCGCGGGGCGCTGAGCAAGCGCAGCGACGCGGACCTGCGGCGCGTGCTCGAGGTCAACCTCGTGGCCCCGGTGGCGCTGGCGCGGACGCTGGCACCGGCGCTGCGGGCGGCGCAGGGCAGCGTGGTCAACCTGATCGATGTCGCCGGTTATCAGCCCTGGCGCGGCTATCTCGACCACTGCACCGCGAAGGCGGGACTGGCGATGGCGACCCGGGCGCTGGCGCTGGAGCTCGCGCCGGAGGTGCGGGTCAACGGGGTGGCGCCGGGCACGGTGGCGTGGCCGGAGGATGACGAGCGCTTCGCGGAGGGCTCACCGGCGCGGGCCAGCATCCTGCGTGCGATCCCTCTTGGGCGGATCGGTGAGCCCGCCGATATCGCACGGACGGCAGTATTTCTGGCCCAGAGCCCGTTTATCAATGGGCAGACGATCGTCGTCGACGGCGGCCGGCTGGCCGCGGGGGGCCCAGGATCGGAGTGAACCGCGGGAGAAACACGGGGAGAAACGAGCCGCTGCGCCGGTCGGCCCCTTGACCCGCGGGCGCGGATCCCCTATCCATTGCGGCCTTCCACCATGGCCCGCCAAACCGACGAAGAGTTTTCCGACTATAACCAGCGCCGCGAGCCGCTAAACAGCGCCGCCACCGTCAACGATCATCGCCCCGTCACCGGTCGGCCGCTCGAGGTCAAGGTCGACGAGCGTGGCGTCGAGCGGGCGATCCGCAAGCTTCGTCGTTTGATGGCCAGCGAGGGCGTGCTCCGCGAGATCAAGCGCCGCCGCCACTACGAGAAGCCCAGCGTCAAGATGAAGCGCAAGCTGCGTGAGGCCGAGCGCCGCCGCAAGCGTCGCCAGCGCAAGCGGATCCCGATGCGCGGCGAGGGCTGAGCTCCGCTCGCCTGTCCACATCGTCCGTCCACAACACCCGTCCACATCACCCGCCCCGGGCATGGTGAGCGCGGGCCAGGCCTGTCCATGAACTGGATATGCCTGGCCTTTTGAATCTGACCCAAGAGACACGTGCATGACGGCGCCCCGGCTCGTCGCTCCTCGGCTCGAGGACCCCGCGTCCGCGCAAGCGGCTCCGCACGATTCGCCAGATCCGCTGGACCCGCCGGTTTTGGCGGCGATCCGCTGCATCTTCGGCGTCGGTGCCGAGCCCGGGGCCAGCCCCGATGGCGACGGCCTGCGCCCAGTCTATCGCGTCGAGTTGCCGGTCAACGCCCCGGGCAGCCTCGACGCCGATGGGGAGCACGAGTTCGACGCCGCCGGCCTGCTCGACGTCCTGCAGACCCGCGCCCGTGGTCGCGCCTGGGCGATGCGCCTCGAGCTCGACGTGGTCCAGAC
>NZ_JACCSO010000475.1 GCF_013812955.1 Nannocystis sp.
AGCGTGCTTCGCTCGCGCCCGAGGTGCGCGTGCAAGTACGCATAGTGCTCGTGGCGCTCGCGCGTCCACGGCCCCGGATCGGCCGCCGCCTGCTCGACCGCCGCGAGCAGCCGGGCGCGCAGCGTCGCGATCGCGGCCGAGGCCCGGGCGATCACCGCCCGCTGTCCGAGGTCCTCGACCACCTTGTCGCGCGCGATCGTCGTGCGCAGCAGCGGCGAGTCGATCCACACCTGCAGGTGCTCGGCGCTGCGTCCCAGGTCCGGCAGCACCGTGCCCAGCAGCTCGTTCGGGGTCCCCTCGGCGAGGATCAATCCGCGACGCATCAGCACCGCCAGCGGCGGCACCGCGAAGGCCACGTGCACGCTGGTGTCCCCCTGCGTCTCGGCGATCGCCAGCGGCGTATCGGGCGGCGCCGGGCTGTCCTGCAGCAGCTCCGGTGGTTCGCCGCCGGCCACGTCCTCGAAGCTCAGCTCGAGCCGACAAAATCGACACCAGCGCCACAGGCTGTCGCGCACCGCCTCGGCGATCGCCGGCCGCTCGTGCGCCCGTCCCCGGCGCAGCAGCGTCACCGTCGTGCCCTCGACCGGCTCGCCCAGCGCCACCTTGTCGAAGCGCCGGTCCGGATAAAACACCAGCTCCCAGGCCTCGCCCGCGCGCCCGGTGTGCACCAGCACGACCTCCGGCGCCCACGCGAACACGCTGACGAAGCCGACCCCATAACCGCCCGCCATGGTCCGGTCGTCGGTCTTCGACGACGCGAACAGCCGCGTCAGGCCGCCGTCGATCGTCGCCTCGTCCATGCCGCCGCCGGCGTCGCTGATCCGCAGCTCGAACACCACCTCGTCGACCTCGGCGCCGACCTGCTCGTGGGTCTCCAGCACCACCTCGGCGCGGTCGCTGCCGGCGTCGAGCGCGTTCTGGACCAGCTCGCGCAGGAAGTCGTAGGGCCCCGCGAATTGCGAGACCAGCCGCTCCAGCAGCGCGTCGACCTCGCCGGCGCTCAATCAGTCAGGCCTTCGGGACAGGTACTTTCGAACATGTCCAAAGGGTCAGAACTGAGCCGCCTCGACCTCAGCCTCAAGATCGATGCCGGCCAGCGCCGCCTCGACCTCCGCGTCCTCGGCCGCCAGGGCCCGCAGCTCGCTCGCCAGATCGAAGACCGCGCCCGGCTTCAACTTGTTCGGACGGCCGAGGCCCCAGCGCTTGCGCGACTGGTAGCGCTCGACCCCCTGCGGGTCGCCGTGGACCAGCATGCAGTACTGGAACCCGTCGTCGGGCTCACAGGCCTCGATGCGGACGTTGTGCACCTTGTCGTCCTGGACGGTGCGCAGGCGCGCCCGGTCCTCGCCCTCGGGGGCCCAGTGGAAGGTGTCGTAGCTGCCGCGGTACATCGAGCCCTTGAACAGGAACCCGTACTGCTTGCTCTCCGAGGCGCGCAGGACGATGAAGGCCCCGACCTCGTCGGTGAGGCTCTTGGGGACCTTGGTCAGCCACAGGCGATCGTGTACGGGGCCGGCGGCTTCCTTCTCGCCACCACATGCGGAGACCGCGAGCGAGGTCACGAGGGTCGCAAGCAGACAAAAGGTCGCATGACTGGAAAAACAGGCGAGGCGGGTCACGGTGGGGTATCGTCGCAAGCGGACCGCGACCGCGCAAGCGAGCTCGACGCCGCCCCCCTGTAAAACCCGCCATGACCCGCCCCAACGCCTCTTCCACGGTTTCGCGCCAATCCGCCCTCGTGCTCGTCGCCGCCATTGCGGCCCTCCCGCTGCTCGGCTGCGGCGGCGAGCAGACCAGTCCGACCGGGCAGGGCAGCGCCGACGCGGGTGCGGTCGCTGCGACGCCGCCGGCGAAGAAGAAGCCGTCGCGTCCGATGCCCTCGGCCGCGACGGTGCTCGACGCCGCCAAGAAGTACTTCTCGCCCTTGCCGGCGCGGGCCGAGTCGGCCGGCAACCCGACCACGCCGGAGAAGATCGCCCTCGGTCGCCAGCTCTACTACGACCCGCGCCTGTCGAAGGGCCAGGACGTCTCCTGTAACACTTGCCACTTGCTCGACAAGTTCGGCGTCGACGGCGAGCCGACCTCCAAGGGTCACAAGGGCCAGCGCGGCGAGCGAAACAGCCCGACCGTGTACAACGCCGCGACGCACTTCGTGCAGTTCTGGGACGGCCGGGCCGCCACGGTCGAGGACCAGGCCCAGATGCCGATCGTCAACCCCGTGGAGATGGCGATGGCCGACGCCCCCTACGTGCTGCGCACCCTCAAGTCGATCCCCGGCTACGTCGAGGCCTTCAAGGCCACCTTCCCCGGCGACGCCGACCCGATCACGATGGAGAACATCGGCCGGGCCATCGGCTCGTTCGAGCGCGGCCTGATGACCCCCGGCCCCTTCGACGAGTTCCTCGCCGGCAAGATGACCGCCCTCGGCGGCGACGCCCTGCGCGGCCTCGAGCTGTTCATCGAGCTCAACTGCATCAGCTGTCACACCGGCCCGTCGATCGGCGGCACCATGTACCAGAAGCTCGGCAGCGTGAAGGCCTACGAGACCAAGGACCTCGGCCGCCTCACCATCACCAAGAACCCCGAGGACAGGTTCGTGTTCAAGGTCCCGGGCCTGCGCAACGTCACCAAGACCGCCCCCTACCTGCACGACGGCTCCGCCAAGACCCTCGACGACGTGCTCAACGTCATGGCCACCTACCAGCTCGCCAAGGGCAGCCTCACCGACGACGAGCGCAAGAACCTGACCGCGTTCCTCGAGAGCCTCGAGGGCAAGATCGACCCGGTCTACACCGCCAAGCCCGAGCTGCCCCCGAACGGCCCCGAGACCCCCGGCGCCGACCCGTCCTGAGCCCGAGCCCCGGCCACCGCTGGCCACTCGCCCGCATCGGGCCTGGAC
>NZ_JACCSO010000480.1 GCF_013812955.1 Nannocystis sp.
GTCGCCGACGGCGGCCTCGATGAACTCGAGATCGAGGTGGCCGAGGTGGCAACCTCCGGTCTTCGTGGTGGCCAGCCAGGTCCAGACGTAGGCGCGCAGCGTCGGGGCGTCGGCACGCAGCAGGCTGGCGACCTGCGCGGGGCCGAGGCTGGCGAGCAGCTTGCTGACCTTGTTGAACTCACGCTCGCCGAGGCGGTCGACGACGCGACCACCGGCGACGGCGCCCAGCGGGCCGCGCACGGCGGACGGGAGATCGCGCAGCACGGTCTCGGTCGGCAGGAACGCGGGGTCGGCGATCTGCGTCGGCGCCGGCTCGGCCTGGTCGAGCGAGCTCTCGAAGAAGCGGGCCATGTCCGACCAGTAGAACTCACGCAGCGACTCGCGGGCGCGGTCGTGCTGGTGCAGACCGACGGCCTCGAGCGGGTCGAGGGCGCAGGTGGCCGCGGGGTGACGGGCGAGCAGAGGCTCACGACGGGGACGCAGCGGCCGGGCGCCGCTGCGGGTCTCGGGCTTGGGGCTGGCCTCGGGGACAGCCGGCGCCGGACGATGCGACCGGGCGCGAGTGGCGGTGGTGCGGGTCGTCTCCAGACCGGCGCTTGCAGCGGGGATCGATCCGACCGCGAGACCGGCAGCGGGCGCGCCAGGCGGGCTGGTCTTGGACCGCGGCCCGGCTGGTCTCGGGTTCTTCGGCGCGCTTGGCGCCGGTCTGGCGGGGCTCTTGGTGGCTGCCCGGGGCCCATGGGCGGGATCGCGCGACTTGGCGGCCTGGGCCTCGGAGGCGAGGGGAGAGGCAGTGAGGAGCACTGCGAGGATGGACAGCAGGTGGCGCGACGCGGTCATGGGTAGCTCCGGGGGCGAGGCTACCGGCGCGGAGCCAGGGCTGCAAAAAACCGACGCGCAACGAGAAGAACCGAATCTCGCGGCGGTAGGCCCCTGTGCGGGGGCGTAGGGAGTGCACTACAATCCCGGCACCTTGGTCGACTCCACCGATCGCTTTGGCTTGGTTGGCACCGTCGTGGCCGACAAGTACGCGATCGAGCGAGTGGTCGGCGAGGGCGGCTTCGGGGTGGTGTACCGCGCGAAGCATCAGATCTGGGACGAGCCGGTGGCGGTCAAGTGCTTCACCGCGCTTTCGAACGCGCCGGTGGAGATGCGCGACGAGCTGCTCGATCAGTTCGTGCAAGAGGGCAAGCTGCTGACGGCGCTGTCGAGCCGCACGACCGGCATCGTACAGGCCCGCGACATCGGCACGCTGACGACGCCGAACGGGGTGTGGTTGCCGTACATGGTGCTCGAGTGGCTCGACGGCAAGCCGCTGGAGGACTACATCGGCGCGCGCGACGGCCAGCCGCTCGGGAGCTCGCGCGGGATCTTCGAGGCGTTTCAGGTGATGGACGGACCGGCGCGCGCGCTGGCGCTGGCGCACGCCCGCGGGGTCGCGCACCGGGACATCAAGCCGGCCAACTTCTTCGTGCTCGGGCCGGAGCTCGCGCCCGGCGCGGTGATCAAGGTGCTGGACTTCGGCATCGCCAAGGTGATGCAGGCCCAGGGCGCGCTCAAGGCGACCGGCGCGCAGATCTCGAGCTTCACGCCGAGCTACGGGGCGCCGGAGCAGTTCGATCGCAGCTTCGGCGCGACCGGGCCGTGGACCGACGTGTACCAGATGGTGCTGGTGATGATCGAGATCATGCGCGGCGGGGTGCCGGCGCTGCAGGGCGACGCGTTCATGCAGCTCGCCTTCGCCTCGCAGAACCCCGATCGCCGGCCGACCCCGCGCAGCTTCGGGATCGAGTGCAGCGACGAGGTCGAGGCGGTGTTCCTCAAGGCCGTCGCCCTGCGAGCCGGTGACCGCTATCCGAGCATGGGCACGTTCTGGCTGGCGCTGGCTGCGGCGCTCGGGATCCGCGAATACACGTCGCTGCCGGCCGGCGACACGATGATGTCCTCGATCGGACCCGCGACCGGGGTGCAGGGCTTGCTGGCGAGCGGCGTGACGGGCATGCCGATGACCCATATGGCGAGCACGCCCGGCACATCGGGCAGGGCCAGGCCGAGTAGCGGGCCGAGCACGGTCAGGGCGCAGACGCTGGTGAATTCGTCGGGGCCGACGGTCCGCTCGCCGCGCTCGTCCGGCAGCATCGCCGGGCTGGCGATCGGTGGGGCGGTGCTCGCGGCGGGGCTCGTGTTCGCGGCGCTGCAGTTCACGAAGGACAGGGGCGCGGACGAGGTGGTGCCGCCGCCCGCGGCGGTCGTCGAGCCGGCGAAGGTGACACCGGAGGTGACGCCGCCGGTCGTGCCGCTGACGCCGTGTCCCGAGGGCATGGCGCTGATCGAGGGCGGACGCTTCTTCGCCGGCACCGACGCCGACAAGCTGGTGCTGGCCATGGCACGGCCGGCCCACAAGGTCGAGGTCGGGCGCTTCTGCATCGACATGTTCGAGGTGACGACCGAGGACTACGTGAAGTGCTCGGACGCGGGTGAGTGCAAGCGGGCGTTCAGCGACAGCTTCTGGCCGCAAGGCTCGATGAAGCGATCGGACTGGGAGAAGGCGCGCGCGGCCTATTCGCCGCTGTGTAACTTCGGCGCGGAAGATCGCGGGCGCCACCCGATCAACTGCGTGATGTGGGCGCAGGCCGACGAGTACTGCCGGGTCAAGGGCAAGCGCCTGCCGGGCGAGCTCGAGTTCGAGTTCGCGGCGCGTGGCTCCGATGGCCGGGTGTTCCCGTGGGGCGATGACCCGCCGAGCGCGAAGACGCTGAACGGCTGCGGCAAGGAGTGCGTCGAGTGGCGCAAGGCGGCCGGGCTGGCGCCGGGCGAGCCGCTGTACCCGGAGGACGACGGCCACGCCGGCACCGCGCCGGTGGGCAGCGCGCCGGGCGGGCGCACGCAGGCGGGCCTCTTCGATCTGGTCGGCAACGTCTTCGAGTGGACGGCCGACCCGTTCAGCCGCTACCCGCAGCCCGATGGCGACAGCGAGGGCGACGCCCCGACGCCGATGGACAACAAGCGGGTGATCCGCGGCGGCGCGTTCAACAGCTTCGAGCCCGAGCACATCGACCCGGCGCTGCGCCTGCCGTACGACGCCGATGCGCACACCCACGG
>NZ_JACCSO010000521.1 GCF_013812955.1 Nannocystis sp.
ACATAGGCGACCCGGGCGATGTGATAGGCGGCGTTGGCGGTGATCGTGCCGTTGAGAATGATCAGGTCGGTGACCGCGTGCTCCTCGATCAGGCCTAGCAGGCTGCCGCGGAAGTGGCGATAGTCGACGATGAGTAGCTCCTCGTAGTGCGCCGCGAGGAAGATCGAGAAGGCGTTGCCGTAGGAGTTCTTGAGCAGGAGGGCGCGGCGGCCCACGTTCTGCGTGGTCTTGACGATCATCAGCGCCGCGTCGCCGCCGAGGAACACGCCGTAGCCCGCGCCCCGCTCGAACAGCAGCTTGGACTTGAAGGGGGTCTTCAGGGCGTTGGGCGCGTAGCGCGAGGTCGTGGTCTCGACGTTCGGCACCCAGTACTCGACGGTGTCCGGGGACGCGAGCAATTGCGCGTCACGGGTCAGGCGAAACAGCGAGCCGTGGAATTGCTTGAGGGAGCGCCGCTCCATCGCCGCCAGCGCGACCGGCTGGAGGCCGGCGGCCTTGCAGAAGGCGGTATAGGCGTAATAGGCGCCACGCCCGGTCCAGTGGTGATCGCTGCGGAAATAGATGTACTCGTCGGTGTGCTCCGCGAGCGCCGCGTAGGCGTCGACGATCTTGACGCTCGGCCGCATCAGCGCGTGGGTGGCGGCGATGTTCGCCGGCTCGGACTTCGAGTACCGCGCGAACTCGTCGGGCAGGTAGAAGGCCTGCGCCGTCGGGGCGATCAGCACATAGAGATCGACCTTGCCGGCGAGCGCGTCGGCGTAGCCATTGATCGCTCGCGCATAGGCGGGCGAGCCCTTCGGACGGCCGGTGAAGAGCTGCATGGCGCGGCCCTCCGAGACCAGGATGCCGCGCTGCACGATCCCGCGGACGCGCGGGTGGGCCGGGTCCGCGCCGGCCGCCTCCTCGTCCGGCGCGCCGTCGAGGTCGGTCGCGGCCAGGACCATGTCCGGGGGGTCCGGCTGCTCGTCCGCCGCGGCGTCGCTGGCTCCCAGGAGGTCGATCCATTGGTCGGGCGGCGGGGTGTTCTCGTCCCATCCTGCGCCCTCGAGGTCGGCGCCCTCGGCGTCGACGAGGTCGTAGAGGGCGACCCGCTCGTCGTGGATCCCGTGATGGTCCTTGATCCAGAAGTGAAGCGCCATCAGCCAGTCGCGCCGCGGGAAGTGGTCGGCGACGAAGTCCCCGAGCGCGTCCGTGTAGCTGCCGTCGGCGAGGCCGGCGGGCGTGAACTCGGGGGCCGGGGCGAGCGCGCGGTGCTCGTCCTCCGACACCTCGCCGCCCCCGGGCGGGGCGAGCAGCAGCAGCGAGCCGCCGAGCACCAGCGTGCCGAGGAACGCGGTGATGTTGGCGATCTGCGGCCAGGTGGAGTGCGGGTCTCGGTCGGTCACGGGGTTAAAATCGGAAGTACAGGAAGGGATTGTAGGTCTTGCCGACCAGCATGGCGGTGGCGAGGATCAGCGCGCCGAGGTTGACCAGGGTGACGACGCCGGCGCCCCACGGCGCCAGGGCGGGCCTGTGCGCGGCCTGGGCGGCGAACCACCGGCGCAGCCAGGGGCCGAGGGGGGCGCACATCACGAGCGTGAGCGCCAGCCAGAAGCAATGCTCGCGCACGACGATCTCGAGGCCGGGGCCGCTGGTGAGCTGCTGGCCGCCGCCGAACATGCGCTGCAGATAGGCGCCGAGGCGATCGAGGTCGTCGAAGTAGAACAGGGCCCACCCGAGCACCACCGCGAACAGGAGATACAGGTGGCCGACGACGGCGGGCAGGGCCCGCAGCACGCGGTGGAGGATCAGCCGCTCCAGCGCGATCAGGACCGCGAAGTAGAGGCCCCAGAGCACGAAGTTCCAGCTCGCCCCGTGCCACAGGCCGGTCAGGCCCCAGACGACGAAGAGGTTGCGGTACGGGCGGCGGCGGTTCCCGCCGAGCGGGATGTACACATAGTCGCGGAAGAACGAGCCGAGCGAGATGTGCCAGCGGCGCCAGAAGTCGGTCGCGCTGCGGGCGATGTAGGGGTAGTCGAAGTTCTCGTGGTAGTGGAAGCCGAACATCAGGCCGAGGCCGATCGCCATATCGGAGTAGGCCGAGAAGTCGAAGTAGATCTGCAGCGAGAACATCAGGAGGCCGAACCAGGCCTCGGCGCTCGAGAGCTGCGCGGGGTCGGCCTCCATGAAGCGCAGGACCAGCAGGCCCGCGACGTTGGCGATGCACACCTTCTTGAACAGGCCGAGGCAGAACCGGGTCACGCCGGCCGAGATGCCGGCGATCGGGTGCTGGCGCCGCTCCACCTCCCCGGCGATGTGGGCGTAGCGGACGATCGGGCCGGCGACGAGCTGGTGGTAGAGGCTGATGAACAGCAGGAACTTGATGTACGAGCGCTGGGCCGGGACATCGCCGCGATACACGTCCGCGACGTAGGAGAGCGCCTGGAAGGTGTAGAACGAGATGCCGATCGGCAGCGCGAAGGTCGGCACCGTCACCGTGGTCGACAGCGCCGCGCCGATGATCTCGCACAGGAACGCGCTGTATTTGAATCCGACCAGCAGGCCGACGTTGATCGTGATCGAGGAGGCGAGGGCGGCCTTGGCCCAGACCGTGCCCCGGAAGCGCTCGATCAGCAGGCCATGGCAATAATCGACGATGCTGGTGATGATCAGCAGCGAGACCCAGACCGGCTCGCCCCAGGCATAGAACGCCAGCGAGAAGCCGATCAGCAGCAAGTTCCGGGCGGTTATGCTCCGGAGGAGGTAATATAACACCAAGTTGATCGGTAAGAAGACATACAGGAATATCAAGCTCGCGAAGACCATGATAAAATAGATGAATCGATAAGATAGTAAGACGGATAGAATAGCTGATACGCGAGGGATCGCGGGGTCCGCGTCGCTCGACGGCGGGCCGACCGGCCGCCGCAGAACCTCGGCGGAGTATCCCGGCGTGGCATCGGCGGTCAAGTTCGTTGTCGAACCGGCGAGGGGAGCCGCGCGGTCGGGGCGGCGAAGGGCCGCGCCAGGCCGAGGGCGGCGGCCCGGGGCTGGATGGATGGCGCTGGATCAGCGCGACATCGAGCCCGGGCGGCGGCTTGCGCCAGATCGGATCGAATCGAACATCGAAAAATCAGGACATCGAGCATCGATCTCGCTGTCATCACATTCACCGGGCCGAATCACCGCTGGCGCGCGATTGCCCGGTCTGAAAGGATGACCATGAATCCGCGCCACGACCCGTCTGTACCGCGGCCCGGCTGTCGGTGCGGGTCGGGGTCGGCTGTCAGGCGCCGAAGAATTCGTGGGTGAACTGGAGGGTATACGGGTACGGGTTGGCGCGCACCTGCCAGCGGTATTTGTTGGTGTCCCGGGCGATGCAGGGGCTGCTCTCGGGCTTCAGCTTCACCGTGCATTCGCCCCAGCCGGTGCCGAGGTCGCGGCAGGTGAACTTCTCACCCCAGCCGCCGGGGGGCGGGTTGCTGGTGCCCATGTGCTCGACAGAATGCCAGCCCGAATGCGGCGGAAATGCCTCCCACTCCTCCCAGTAGGCGAGGTCGATGATGAACGAGGCCTGCGTGGGGTCGAGGTGGGCCTGCGCCGCTCCGGGCGCGCGAAACACCAGCTCGTTGCGGGCGCAGTCGAACTGCGCCTTCGGCAGCGGGTACACCCCGTGCAGCTTGGTCTGCGCGGGGTTCTCGGCCACCGGCTCGCCGGGCGCCTGGGTGCAGGCGAGCGCGAGCGCTGGGTCGCCGGTGAAGCCGACGTCGGTCATGCAGGTGCCCTCGAGGTTGTCCGGGCACGCGGCGCACAGCTGCTGCGCGAGCTGCACATGCGGCATCGTCGCGGGCGGCAGGGTGGCCGGCATCTGAATGTAAGGGGGAGCGTCGTGGAAGGTCGCGGGGGTCGCACCACCGGCGTAATCGAAGAGTGACGCCCCGGGCGCGACCTTCCAGGCGTCGGCGAAGTTGACCGGGGCCCAGTACAGGTCGTCGAAGGCGACCGGCTGGGGGAACGGCTGTCCGCCGGGCAGGGCGATGTCGTTGGTGGTATCGCCGTCGGCGTCGCCGAGCAGGCCCTCGACCGAGCCGGCGCGCGCGGGCGGCAGGTTGACCTTGATATTGAAGTGGGCCCGCACCTGGCCGTGCGCGAGCTGGCGGGTGAGCGTCACGACCTCGCCGGACGGGTGGGTGATCGTGTATGTGCGGCCGTCGGCGTCGAGCGTCAGGCTGCCCTGGCCGAGCGCGAGCGGCTGGCCCGCGCCGAGCACCGGCGGCTGGCCGTCGACGAGCACCGGCTCGGGGTGGCGGGTGTAGAAGCCGAGGCGATGACCGTCGACCATCATGGCGACGGCGGTATTGACGGAGAGGGACAGGTCGGTGCCGCCGAAGTTGGCGAGCTTCATCGGCTCCTGGCGGGTCTGGATCTCGAAGGGCAGGCCGTCGGTCGCGCGCACGAGCACGAACTCGCCGCCGGCCTGGAAGTCGAGCAGCAGGCCGTCGAACGAGACCAGGTGCACGTCGCCCCAGCTGCCGCCGGGCGGCGGCGGCGGCGTGCACTCGTCGCTGAAGAACGGGCAGTCCTTGGCGATCTCGACCTCGAGCAGCGTGACCTTGATCGGCTCGAACAGGTCGCCGAGGGGCCACGGCGCCTTCCAGCCGAGCTCGCCGCCGCCCTCGAGGTTGACGGAGAGGCAATACTGGCAGTTTTGGTCGAACATGCCCTTGATGGCCAGCCCGACGGCGGGGCCCACGTAGGGGCCGGACAGCAGGCCCAGCACCAGCTCGATCTGGTGCACGGAGGTGGCCTTGATCTCGAGCCCGGACTCGACGCCGGAGTCGATGTCGATGCTCTGCAGGTTGCCCGCGAGCACCGGGTCGAAGCTGTGCGCCCAGCCGGTCGCGTCCTTGCGCAGCCGCATCGGCGCGCGTACGGAGACCTTGCCGCTGAACTTGAGCGCGGTCTCGAGGTCGAGGCGCGGGGTGTACATCAGGGTGAGCGGTAGCGGTGCGGGCAGCGTGCCGAGGTAGTAGGTCCCGAATTCGAAGCTCTCGCCGATCGCCGCCTTGGCCGTGATGGTGAACTCGAACACCGGCCCGAGGTCGATGTCCGCCTTGGGGATGCCGAAGAGGGTCGCGTCGAACTCGAAGTTCTTGATCAGCACGCCGCCGAAGGCCTCGACCTCACCGCGTTCCTTGGTGCCGAGCGGCACGGCGATCTTGACGCCGAACTTGGTCTCGACCCCGTCCTGCATCGCGTCCAGGAGCGCGGGCTGGTTCACGTCACCACCGCCGAAGCCGGGCGGCAGGTCGACGGGTGTCACGACGCTGTTCGCGCACTCGGGCGAGACGCAGCGCGCGTTCGCGGTGGCGACCTGCAGGTCGCGCACGCCGAAGTGCCCGCCCGCGACCACATCCTGAAGATCCGCCGCAGCGCCGACGATCAGCAGCGCCTCGCTGTTCGCCTCGGCTTTTTCGACCCGCAGCATGTACCCGCTGTCCCCGGCGAAGCCGACGACGACCTCGCCGACCTGCACCTGCGGCACCTGCTCGGGCGACGCGTACTTGAGCGTGAGCTCGCTCGGCAGCGGCGCGGGATGAACCACCAGCTCGGCGCCCTGAAAGCCCGCGACCTGCTCCGGGAAGTGCACGTCGGGGCGGTACTCGAGCTTGTTGGCGTGCACCGTCGTCGCCGCCCACACCCGGCGAGTACCGTCGGAGACGACCAGCTCCGGGCGGTGCTTGCCGGGCGCCTCGAACTTGCCGTACGGCAGCAAGCCGGGCTTGGTATCGCTGGTGTCGGTGGAGCAGGGGCTGCGCACCTCGTCGACGGTGCCGTCGCCGTCGAGGTCGAACGTGCAGGTCAGCTTCGGATCCGTCTTCGCCGGCGTGGTGAGCCGCCAGCCGAAGTTCGTGGCGATCGGGGCGTCGCCCCAGCCGGGCCCCACGGGCTCGAATTGCTCGACCACCAGCCGCGGCACGGCGCCGCAGCTGTTCTTGCCGCCGCTGGCCCGGGCGATCAGCCGCTGCTGGGCCTCGTAGCCGTTCTCGGGGCCATCTTGCGGCGGCAGCGGCTCGCCGAAGGCGAGGTCGACCTCGAAGAAGCAGTTCGGTAGGCGCGCGGTCAGCTGCCCGCCCTTTGGCCCGAAGTTGGCGGTGTGCACGTCGTAGGCGTGCGGCTGCACGGCCGGCTTGAGCCCGTAGATGCCCGAGGTCGCGTACGAGATCAGGGTCAGGCGCGGCCCGTACTTCGGCAGGCAGGCCGGGTCGAGCTTGAAGTCGAGCTCGAGCAGGTCGCCCGCGCGCGCGTACTTTGCCAGGCCGCCGACCGAGTCGCTGACGTCCTGGGTCCCGTCGCCGTGGTGCAGGACCAGGTGAAAGGCGGTGAAGCAGGCCGCGGGCGAATCTTCGACCGGCAGGTCGATCGGGATCGGCGGTCCGATCAGGATCGGCCCCTCGACCTCGACCGGCTCCTTGGGGTCGAGCGTCTCCTTGCGGAAGCTCTCCACGTCGTCGTCGTCCGGCGCGCGCTCGAAGTCGCAGGCGCACAGGCCGGCGAGGCTGAGGGAGGTGATGATCAGGCGGGGTTTGCGGGTATGCATGGTCAGGCGCTCGAAGGGGTTGAGGGTGGAGGGTGTGGCGGGGTCGGGCGGCCACAGGTGCGGCGGCCGCCTCGCTTGGGTATGCTGGGGTGGATGTCAGAGACGCCCGACGAGCAGGCGCTGCTGGTCGCCTGGCAGGCGGGCGACGCCCAGGCCGGGCAGGCGTTGTTTCGCCGGCACTACGCCGGCCTCACGCGCTTCTTTCGCAGCAAGGCGGGCGACGCCGCGTTCGAGCTGACGCAGGCGACCTTCCTCGCGTGCGTCGAGGGCAAGGGCGCGCTGCGCAGCACGGCGACCTTCCCGGCGTATCTCTACTCGATCGCGCGCAATATCCTCTACGATCACTATCGCGGTAAATACAAGGCGCAGGGCGTGATCGAATTCTCGGAGATGTCGTGCGAGGACCTGTCACCGGGCCTCGCCGGGCTGCACGCGAAGGAGCAGGAGCTCGAGCTGCTGCTGCGATCGATGCGGAGGATCCCCGTCAACGCGCAGATCCTGCTCGAGCTGTATTACTGGGAGCGTATGACGGCCCGCGAGATCGGCGAGGTCCTGGCGGTCCCCGAGGGGACCGTGCGGACCCGGATCCGCGACGCGAAGCTGCACCTGGAGGCCCAGATCGCCCGCCTGGCCCGCGACCCGGGCCTCGCTCAGAGCACGATCATCGGCTTCGACACCTGGGCCGATCGCCTACGTCAGGTCTTTGTCCGCGGCGTCTAGCGGGAGGCGCGTCATGAACAGCCCCCCGGGATAGTCGGCGAGGGTCGACCAGAGGTCACACGCGGGGATGTCGTGCTTGCAACGCGCCTGGACCTCGCCCTTGTAGCGGGAAGTGCCGGCGCAGATCAGCCCGTTCGCGCCCCACACCGCCTCGATCTTCCGGTCGATCGGGTCGGCGCCGCGGATGTCCCAGACGTCCTCGACCATCAGCTCCCTTCCGGGTACCGTCCACGAGCGGCCGTCATAGCAGTAGTCCGCACGCACGACGCGGATCGCCAGCTCGAGCGGCTGGAAGGCCTCGATCGTGGGCGTGGGCGCCCAGAACTTGGCGGCCTCGACGACCTCGGCCGGCTCGTTCAGCATGAGCGACTTGGACGGCGCGATGGGCCCGATCGGATCGAGGGTGTCCACGGGCCCGTCATCCCCCCCGAGGCCCTGGGCGTCGAGGAGCTCGATGCCGAAGTCGTAATACCCCCACGACACGGCCTTGCCGACGGCGCCGGTGGTGCACGAGATGAAGGTCATGCCACTTGCGGTCGTGATCGCTCCGCTCCCCTGGTCGAGCGTGAAGCCGCTGAGCATGCGCGCCAGGCCGGGGTTATCCGCATCGTTGACGAAATCGGTGGGGCAATGGTTGACCCAGCCCAGGTCGGTGGCGAGCTGGAAGTTGTAATAGGGCACGTCGCCGATGACGCTGAAATCGGTGATCTTCAGCGCCTCCTCTAGATCCGGCGCGCCGACGAGGCTCCACTTGGAGTTGACGAGCTTCTCGCCCCGATGATAGGCGCCGTATTGGTCGCGGGCGACGATCTCGCTGCCTTCGAGGTGAAAATGATCGATGGTGAGGGCGCCTGGCAAGATCAATTGATTGAGCGTGACGCCGTCGTGCACCCCGCTGATCGGCTGCGAGATCTCGGAGAGGTTATCCTCGAGGTGGTTGGTGTTGAAGACGGTGCCTCCGCTGATCAGTATCTCGCGCGACTCGTAGTCACCGTCGTCGGCGTCGTAGTCGTCCTCGACCGCACAGGCGGGGCAGGCGAGAAGGGCGAGGGTCATGAGGGCGGGGGTGCGTGGCTGCATGGGCTTCGAGCTCCGGGGGACTGTGCCGCCATAAGTCCTGGCGCCCCGCAGATCAATTTCAAATTCTCTGAAATTATTTTCGCGCCTCGCCGGGGGCCTCCCTGGCCCCTCGCAGCCCTCACGCGGCGGACGTTGCGGGGCCCCGGCGGGCCCGTTAGCCTCCGCCGTCATGGTCCGCGAGTCGCAGGTGTCGCCCGAGGACCCCACGCCGGGGATGGGTGCCAGGCCCGGCGAGGGGCTGACCTTCGGCACGCTGGCGGGCGCGCCGAGCTCGGAGCTCCCGGACTTCGAGCTCGACGACGATGCGCTGGCGATGGCGCTGATGCGCGAGCGGCTGTTCGGGCCCGAGGCGGGACCGTTGAAGGTCGGGCGCTTCACGGTGCTCGATAGGCTCGGCGCGGGCGGCATGGGGGTCGTGTATGCGGCGTACGACGGGCTGCTCGACCGCAAGGTCGCGCTCAAGCTGCTGCACCCGGCCGGGCTCGCGCGCGGCGGCGACGAGCGGCTGCTGCGGGAGGCGCAGGCGATGGCCCGGCTGTCGCATCCGAACATCGTGTCGGTGTTCGAGGTCGGCAGCCACGGGCCGCAACTGTTCATCGCCATGGAGTTCGTGCGCGGACAGAGCCTCGACGCCTGGCTCGCGG
>NZ_JACCSO010000503.1 GCF_013812955.1 Nannocystis sp.
CGAGCTGGCTCTGGCGGCCATGATGCGGGACGCGCGGCGCGGCGCCGTGGGCCGCGAGGTTCTCGGCCTCGCGCAGCTGATCGATCAGCCGCTTGCGCAGGGCACCGCAGCGCACGCCGGCGCGCTCGAGCAGCTGATAGGCGTGGGCGTCGGCGCTGCGCACGATCGCGAGCAGCAGCTCGAGCTCACCGGCGCCCGGGCGGCCGGCGCTGCGCTGGGCGATGCGCACGCGCCAGTCGGCGGGCTCGGTTTCGATCTCGGCGTGCAGGTCGGTGACGCCGCGGCGCAGCCGGGTCACGTCGACGCCGAACTCCGCGAGCATGTCCTTGACCGCGGCGCCGTCGCAGAGCGCGAGCAGGAGCTCGCAGGAGCAGCGCGCCTGGCCGGCGGGCGCGGGGGCTCGCCGACCCGCGGCGCGCAGGGGGGACTCACCCGTCATGCGCGGACGCTAACCGCGGCAGCGTCCGGGGCCAAGAAACCTGCGGGCTTGGGCGCGGGGTGTGCGCTGCGCCGGCCCCGGCTTGCCTGGCGCCGGCCGATCCGATAAGGCTCGCCGTCCGTCCGCAGCCCGCAGGAGCATCGCCCGTTCATGACCGCCACCTCGCGCCCGCGCAGCAGCCACCGCTTCCAGATCCTGCTGTGTGAGGGTCCCAGCTGCGGCATCACCCACGAGAGCGAGTGCCTGAAGCACCACCTGGAGGGCAAGATCGCGGCCGACGCGGACCTGAAGGCCCGGGTCACCGTCGTCGACTACATGTGCTTCGGCCGCTGCAGCGAGGGGCCCAACATGTTCGTGCGGCGCCTGGGGCCCGGCGAGCGCGCCGACCTCGAGCCGCCCGCGACCGCGTTCTCGGTCGAGCCGGGCTTTTATCCGGACATGAACACCGAGAAGTGCGACCAGGTGCTCGCGGGCCACTGCGCGCTCGGTGAGCCGGTCGCCGAGCTCGTCGAGGACTACTGACAGCGCTGCGGCTGCTCTCGTGCAGTCGTATGTCCCTGAGGACATGTTTGTGCAGAGGGGGCTCACATCGGCGTGAACGACGAACGGCGTCGCATGCGACGCCGTTCATCAGCTCGTGGTCGTCACGGAGCGGACGTGACGTTCACAGCTTGATGCGCATGCCGTCGCGGGCGGCGACGACGTCGGGCCAGTACTCCTGGGCCGCGGCCTCGATTTTTCGCAGCATCTCGTCGTCGTGGCCGGGGTCGTGGCTGTAGAGGACGAGCTTCTTGATGTTGGCGGCCTGGGCGAGCTTGACGGCCTCGGCGAAGGTGCTGTGGCCCCAGCCCTGCTTGCCGGCGCAGTACTCCTCGGTGGTGTACTGGGCGTCGTAGACGAGCACATCGGCGTCGCGGGCGAGCTCTTTGAGGCTCTCGTTGATGTGGTCGGGCGCGTGCTCGGTGTCGGTGGCGAAGACGATGCTCTTGCCGTGCTCGTCGACGCGGAAGGCGGTCGACTCTTGCGGGTGGGGCAGGGGGATGTGGCGGACGGTGGCCTCGCCGATGGCGACGACGTCGTCGGCGAGCAGCTGCTGGAAGGTCCGGGCCGCGGACATCATCTCGAGGCTGACCGGGAAGAACGGCGTCTGCATCTGCCGCTCGAGGATGGACTTGGCCTCCTTGGTGCAGCGGATGTTGAGGCGAAAGTCCGGCAAGAACGCCGGGGCGAAGAACGGGAAGCCCTGGATGTGGTCCCAGTGGGCGTGGGTCAGGAACAGATGCACGCAGCGCGAGTGCATCGCCTTGGTCTGGATCAGTCGGACGCCGAGCTCACGGATGCCGGAGCCGGAGTCGAAGATCACGGTGTCGGTCGTGCTCTCCAGCGTGATCTGCAGGCAAGGAGTGTTACCGCCGAACTCGACGTACCTCGGCCCGGACACGGGGATGCTGCCACGAGTGCCCCAGAACGTCACTTCCATGGGGCGCTATCCTTCGCGGGCTGCATGTAGAGCCGATGATAGGTCAGATCAAATTTTCTTGGCAAGCAGGGCCCCCGAGGACTCGCAGATGGACCGACATCGTCGCCACGAACCATGGGAAGCGCGGTTCGCGGGGGGCTGGCGCGGGCGCGAACTCGGGCGCGCCGCCGAATTCGGCCGGTCCCGCGTTTAACCCCGGTGCCCGTCGCATGGGACCCCGGCCGGCGCCGCGGAGCCGCCGCTGCGGGCACAAGGCGGGTGGCGACAACGCGCGTATCTGACCCCCGGCGGCCGGGTATTGCGCCGGTCCCACGACAGACCCGGGGGCGCGGCGACGGGGATCACCTGCCGGGCGCCGACCCCGTGCCCGCCCGCCATCGGGTCCACTGGTCTTGGTCCCGGACGCATGACGGTCAGGTGGGCGGTGTCCTACCCGATGATCATGTCTTCGCGGCGCGACTGCTGACCCGCGGCGAAGCGGGCCGGGTCCCAGCGCGTGAGCATCGGATGCGGCGTGCCGTCGGCGAGCCAGCGCGCGAGCAGGCGACCGACCGCGGGCGCCATCATGAAGCCGTGGCCGGTGAAGCCGCACAGCTGAATGACGCCGGGGTGCCCCGGACTCGGACCGACGATCGCGTCGCCGTCGGGCGAGACGTCATAAGGGCCGACCCACTGGCGCAGCACCTTCATCGCCGCGGTGATCGGCATCAGGTGGGTCAGCGTGCGGCTGATGTGCGCGAGGAAGCGCAGGCTCGAGTGCAGGGTCAGGGCGGTGTCGCTGCCGTCCGCGGCGTCGGGCAAGGTGATGCCGGTGACCAGCTCGCCGCGGGTGCTCTGCGAGAAGTAGAGGCCGCTGCCGAGGTCGACGACCAGCGGATCGAGGAAGGGCTTGAGCGGCTCGGAGGACAGGATCTCGTGGCGGTGCGGCTGGTTCGGCAGGCTGATGCCGAGGCTGCGGTTCAGGGTGTGACTCCACGCGCCGGTGGCGTTGACGACCCGCTGCGCCTGCACGGTCTCGCCGCTGGTCAGTCGCAGCAGGTATCCGTCCTGCACCGGCTCGAGCCGGGTCACGCCGGTGTGGGTGCGCAGGGTGACGCCGCGGCGCACCGCCTGGGCGGCGTAGCCCCACACGAAGGGCCACGGGAACACGACGCCGTCCTCGGGATTAAAGGACGCGAGGCGCAGGTCGTCGACGGCGAGCTGGGGCACGATCGCCTGGGCCTCGGCGGCGCTGAGCAGGCGGGTCGGGGCGCCGACCTCGGCGTGCAGCTCGGCGTTGCGGATCAGTCGCCGCTCGCCGGCCTCGCTGCGCGCGAGGAACAGGTAGCCGCCCTGACGAAACCACAGGTTGATGTCGAGCTCCTGCGCGAGGCCCTTGCACTCGGCGATGCTCTCCATCATCAGGCGCACGTTGCCGGCGTCGCCCCACTGCATGCGCAGCCCGCCGCCGTTGCGCCCGGACGCGCCGCTGACGAGGTAGCTGCGCTCGATCACGGCGATCTTCAGGCGCGGGGCGAAGCGGGCGAGGTGATAGGCGAGCGCGAGGCCCATGATGCCGGCGCCGACGATCGCCACGTCGACCGCGGGCGGCAGCGGCTGGCTCGGGCTGCCCATCGGCGTGCCGGGCAGCGGGGGCGTGGAGCTCATGGGCGCTCGTCCTCCACGGCGCCGGCGGCGAGGCTGCCGAAGGTGACGGGCTCGACCGGCGGGCGGGCGGTGAAGGGCTGCGCGGCGGCGGGGGTCAGCACGCCGCGCTCGATCAAGATTCGGCACAGCAGACCGACACACTCCTTGCCCTGGCACGGGCCGGTGCCGAGGCCGGTGTAGCGCTTGATCTCCTCGACGGTGGCGAGGCCGCGGTCGATGGTGTGGCCGATCTCGGCGAGGGTCACGTCCTCGCAGCGGCACACGAAGCTGCGCTCAGACACGAGGGACCTCCGGATCGTGGGGCGCCGGATGACATGGCCGCAAGGACAGGTCAGTCATGGCTGGTCCCGGGGACAGGTGACATGTCTTCAGAGACAGGTCGGCCGAGCGCCCGCAGGATCGCGTGGGCGACCGCTCGGCCCGACTCGGGCGGGCTCAGTTCGGCGCCTGCGAGCTCGCCGGCGGCCCACAGGGTCCACAGCGCCTGCGCGGGCGGTGGTGGACTGTCGGGGTCGATCTCGGAGTGATCGCCGGGGTCGTCGGCGTGCACATGGATGCGGCCCTCGAGCGGCGGACCGGCGAGGGCGTGGTCCTCGGCGCGCAGCTGGACGCGGCCCTCGGCGTCACAG
>NZ_JACCSO010000504.1 GCF_013812955.1 Nannocystis sp.
GCCGCGCGCAGCGCCTCGATCGCCGCGCGCACCGCCAGCTCGGCCGCCGGAGCCCCGGCGAACGGTAGATACACCGTCTCGATGCCGTCGAGCAGGCGCGGCAGCTCGGACGCCAGGGCCGTGCTCGCGTGGGCCGCGTCGGCGCCGATCTGCGCGCAGATCGCCTCGGGGCCCGGGCGCCGGCCGTTGTAGATCGCGTCGCGCTCGTCTTGCGGCGGCACGAACACGGTCAGGGCCGGGTCGCGGCGGGGGCGATAGACCAGCAGCGCGCCCGGCTCCTGCAGACCGCTCAGATAATAGAAGTTGGTATCGGGGCGAAAGCGAAACTCGGTGTCGTTGGAGCGGGTTTGTAGGCCACCTGCGGCCAGGACCAGCGCGGCGTCGCCGATGCGGAGGTCGAGCCGGCGGCGGCGGGCCGCGTACACGGCCGGGTCCGGGGCGGGCAGGGGGAGCGTGCGGGAGTCGGGGGCGTGCATCCGGCGGACAGCATACCGGGATCCGCGTGCGTCACGTCATGCCCTGCGGGTGTGAAGCCGGGTGCGCGACGCGGCCCATGGCTGCGAGCGAGTTTTCTCGGGATTGTCGGCGCGGGCCCGTCCCGGTGCGCGTCCGTGGCGGGGCCGGCGGACCGAACGGGGGATTGCACCAATGTCCGCGCTGCACGATCGTTGCCCTCGATGGCGACGCAAAAACAGAGCAATCAGCGGATCCACGAGCTCGGCCAGATCCTGGCCTCGTATGTCCCCAAGCTGCCCGGAACGGACGCAGGCCTGCTCACCGCGCTGTGCAAGGCGGTGCTGAGCTCGGTTGATGTCCGGGACCTCAAGCGCACGACCACCGAGGAGCTCGTCGCTCAGCTCGAGGCGGTGCTCGCCACGATCAAGGTCCGCGCGCGCGGCGAGATCAACACCGCCGTGCACTCCCGCGGCGGCGTGCTCGTGCTCGAGTCCTGCGTCGAGGACCAGCCCTTCCTCGTCTCCTCGCTGCGCGCCCTGTTCGCCGCCGAGGACATCGAGCTCGTCAGCCTCGTCAACGCCATCATCAAGATCCGCCGCGACAGCACCGGCACGCTCAGCAGCATCGGCATGGGCACGCCCGAGTCGATCATCCGCGTCGAGGTCGCCGCCGACTCCGCCCCCGCTGACCTGCCCGAGCGCTTCCGCCAGCGCCTGCGCATCGTCCAGGCGATGGTCCGCGACTTCCAGCCGATGAAGCGGCGCATGCAGGACCTCGCCGACGACTACCTGCGGGCCGCCACCGCCGAGGGCGGCGAGCGCAGCCACAACCTGCGCGAGACCGAGGGCATGGTCCGCTGGCTCTGCGAAGAGAACTACGTGCTGCTCTCGGTCGAGGAGTACGACGAGGCCGGCCGCCGCATCAGCGCGCTCGGCACGGCCTCGGTCACCAGCCCCGAGCGCGACCCGGAGAAGTTCGCCGGCTACGCCCGCGACTTCGCGCGCACCGTCCGTTATCACCGCAGCAACGACGAGTCGCCGGTGCACCGCGCCGGCAAGCCGGGGCACTTCATCATCAACCGGGTCGGCCGCGACGGCGCGCCGGTCGGCACCTGCCTGATCAGCGGCCTCTTCACCTACAAGGCGCTGCACACCCCGCCCGAGGAGATCCCGTTCCTGCGCGTCGTGCTGCGCACGATCCTCTCCGACCGCGGCATCTCGCTCGACTCGCATCGCGGCAAGAGCATCACCAACGCCTTCAACTCGCTGCCGCTCGAGTACCTGCTGACCCAGTCCGAGGACCGGATCTGGGAGCTCAGCGACCGCGTGCTGCGGGCCGAGCTCGAGGGCGGCAGCGACGTGCACATCGACGTCGACGAGGACGGCCGCTACGTGTTCGCGTTCGTCAGCCTCCCGCGCGGCCAGTTCTCCGAGGAGCTGCGCCTGCAGGTCCAGGAGAAGCTGATGCGCGAGTTCAAGGCCACCTACGCCGACTTCGGCGTGTACATGGACCGCTACGAGAACGCGATCGTCCACTACTACCTGACCGGCACCTCGGCCTTCGGCGCCGTCGACACCGAGCGCGTGCGCAGCGAGATGCTGGCGCTGGCCAAGGGCTGGAACGAGCGCCTGCGCGAGGCCCTGAGCGAGCTGGCCCCGCCCGAGGAGCTCGACGACCTGTTCGAGACCTACCACGGCGCCTTCACCGAGGAGCACAAGCGCCGCGCCGGCGATCAGCGGCTGCTCGGCGACCTGCGCTGCCTCGAGAACCTGCGCAAGGGCGCCGAGTTCGACTGCGACCTCTACGTCTCGACCACCGGCGATCACCCGGGCAGCCTCAACCTGCGGGTCTTCAACCGGGCGGCGATGAACCTCAGCGACGAGCTCCCGCTGATCGCCAGCTTCGGCTTCAAGGTCGTCGACGAGTACGTGCGCCCGGTGCACATCGCCCACATGAAGGAGGTCGAGCTCGACAACTATCGCTTCGACGTCCGCGACGAGCTGATCGCCCCGATCATGGGCCGCAAGGACGAGATCCGCACCGCGCTGCGGGCCGTCTTCGCCGGGACCATGGGCCGCGACGGCCTCAACCAGCTGATCGTCTCGACGACCCTGACCGCGCTCGAGGTCGAGATCCTGCGCGCCTACGTCGCCTACCTGCATCAGGTGCGCAGCCCCTTCACCACCGACCTGCTGCGCACCGTGCTGGTCGCCAACCCGAGCGTCACCCAGGCGCTGATCGGCTGGCTGGTGTCGCGCTTCGACCCGGCGACCGCCAGCCCGACCCTGGCCGACACCGCCGACAAGCACCTCGCCGCCGAGCTGCGCGACGTCATCGACTACACCGCCGACCGCGTGTTCCGGGCCTTCGCCGACGTCGTGCGCGCCACCGTGCGCACCAACGCCTTCGTCATCAAGGCCACGCCGATCGGCGGACGCCGTGATCAGACCCCGGCGATGGCCTTCAAGATCGAGGGCCAGAAGATCCCGTTCGGCCCCGAGCCCAAGCCCCTGCGCGAGATCTGGATCTACCACCCCGACTTCGAGGGCGTGCACCTGCGCGGCGGCAAGGTCGCTCGCGGCGGCATCCGCTTCAGCGACCGCCCCGACGACTTCCGCACCGAGATCCACGGCCTGATGGCCACCCAGATGGTCAAGAACGTGCTCATCGTGCCGGTCGGGGCCAAGGGCGGCTTCGTGCTGCGCCAGGCCCCCACCGACCGCAACGAGCTGCGCGCCGCCGGCGACAAGTACTACCAGCTGTTCGTCGAGGCCCTGCTGTCCGTCACCGACAACGTCGTCGAGGGCACCCTCGTCACGCCCCCCGGCATCCTCCACTCCGAGGGCCCCGACCCGTACCTCGTCGTCGCCGCCGACAAGGGCACCGCGCACCTCTCGGACACCGCCAACTCCGTCAGCATGCGCCACAAGTTCTGGCTCGACGACGCCTTCGCGTCCGGCGGCTCGAACGGCTTCGACCACAAGGAGACCGGCATCACCGCGCGCGGCGCCTGGGAGACCACCAAGCGCTGCTTCCGTGAGCTCGGCATCGACCCCGAGACCGACATCATCACCGCGGTCGGCGTCGGCGACATGAGCGGCGACGTGTTCGGCAACGGCCTGCTGCGCAGCCGCACGGTCAAGCTGCTGGCCGCCTTCAACCACGTCCACGTCTTCCTCGATCCCGCTCCGGATCCGGAGCGCAGCTACGTCGAGCGCGAGCGCCTGTTCTTGCTGCCGCGCTCGCAGTGGACCGACTACGACCACGCGGTGCTCTCGGCCGGCGGCGGCGTGTTCCAGCGCAACGCCAAGTCGCTCGACCTCTCGCCCCAGGCCCGCGCGCTGCTCGGCGTCGGCCCCGAGCAGACCGTCAGCGGCGAGGACGCCATTCGCCTGATCCTGACCCTCAAGGTCGACCTGTGCTGGATGGGCGGCATCGGCACCTACGTGAAGAGCAAGGAGGAGACCCACGCCGACGTCGGCGACAAGGCCAACGACGCCGTGCGCGTCAACTCCAGCCAGCTGCGCTGCCGGGTGCTGGCCGAGGGCGCCAACCTGGCCGTCACCGACCGCGGCCGCGTCGCCTACGCGCGCGCCGGCGGCCAGAACTACACCTCCTTCATCGACAACTCCGGCGGCGTCGACACCTCGGACCACGAGGTCAACATCAAGATCCTGTTCGCCCCGCTGCTCGCCAGCGGCGCCGCCACCCGCGAGCGTCGCAACGAGCTGCTGCGCCTCTCCGAGGAGAGCGTCTGCGACAGCGTGCTCGCCAACAACGGCTCGCAGAGCCGCATGATCAGCTTCGACGTCCGCCGCAGCCGCAAGGACGTCTACCGCTACGCCCGCACGCTCAGCTTCCTGGTCACCAGCGTGCCCTTCAACCCCGACAGCTTCGGCCTGCCCACCGAGGACGAGCTGGCGATCCGCGCGCGCAAGGGCGGCGGCCTGTACAAGTGCGACGCCTCGGCCCTGTGCGCCTACTCGAAGATGCTCGCCTATCGCACGCTGCTGGAGGAGAAGCCGCTGTCCGAGGGCCTCGTCGAGCGCATGGTCCGCGAGTACTTCCCGCCCGCGATCGTCGAGGGCGCCGGCGCGGCCGTCAACAGCCACCTGCTGCGCCGCGAGATCGCCACCACGATGGTCGTCAATCGCATCATCGACAACGCCGGGGCGACCTTCTTCCCCGAGCTGCTGACCAGCACCCGCCGCAGCGCCAGCGACATCGCCGAGGCCTACACCTCCGCGGCCCAGGCCGGCGACGTCGAGGCGATCCGCCGCGACCTCTACGCCTGCGAGGACAAGATCCGCCAGGAGGCCGTGTACCGGGCCATGGCCCTGATCGAGGGCGCGCTCGAGGAGGCGACCTACGACCTCCTCGATCGCAACACCCCGCTGCCGATCGATCCCCGCGTGGTCGAGCGGGCCCGCGACCTGCTGGACCGCATCGGTGAGGCGATGCGCCCGGCCCAGCTCGGCCAGCTCGCCGCCCACATCGCCGACTTCGAGGGCGCGGGCTTGCCCCGCGCGCTGGCCACGCGCCTGGCGCACCTGGTCTATTTCACCGACGTGCTCGAGTCGCTGCGCATGGGCGACGAGACCCAGCGCGACCCGCTCGAGGTCCTGCGCCTGCGCCTGCACCTCGCCAGCGAGCTGCAGATCCCGGCCCTCCAGGAGGCGCTCAATCGCATGGTGTTCCAGTCGCCGTGGGACGGCCCGGCCGCCAAGGCGCTGTCGCGCCAGCTCGACGTGCACCTCGGCAAGCTGGTGCGCTCGGTCCAGGGCGAGGACATCGCCGGCATGATGCAGCGCCACAACCTCGACTTCGTGCGCGCCCAGGCGTCCGCGAACCTCGAGAGCGGCGTGACGATCCCGGGCATCGTGATGCTCGACCAGCACCTCCGCCGCGTGATCTAGTTCGTCGACAGGCCTCGGGGCCGGCGTCATCCAGGCGCAGCGCGTGATCACGAGCTTCGACGCGTGATCACGTCGCAGGCGACTGGCCTGTGCGCGCTGGCCCCCATCCCTGTTGGGGTGCATTAACTCCGCGCATGCCGACGCTTGCGGTCGCTGCGCAGGGCATGTTACGGGGGGACCAGCCCAGGTCGTCGTTCCTGAAGCGCTCCCGACCGATCGACGATCCTCTTCGTCGCCCTGGTCGCCACAGAGCCACCCGGAATCACCCCATGGACCCAGAAGAATGGTTCAGTTTTTGCGACCTACCACAGGCAGCAAATCCCATTAAACATAATTAAGTAGTTGCGCACGAAAAGACGGTTATGTAATCCTTGACACGATTGAGCGACATGTCGGCGAGCCTCGCTCTTGGGACGGGACACCCAATTTTTCAAACAAGGCCGCCGAAACCTGCACCGACACGAGGGGACACCATGAAGAATTCTCTGCTTCTTATTTCGAGCCTGTTCTGTAGCGCGCTTGCCATCGGCTGCGCCAAAGAGGGCGACGGCGTCGACTCCAAGACCGCCACCAACCCCACCAATCCTTCCGGCAACGAGTCGGGTTCGGAGACCGGTGCCAGCGCCACCGAGGCCAACCCCACCGCCACCGAGGCCAACCCGACCGCCAGCGCCACCGAGGCCGACCCGACGATGGCCATGACCACGCCGGGTGAAACGGGCGACAGCGCCACCACCGCGGCGTGTAGCTTCCTGAACTGCGACGACATGGGCACCGGCGGCAGCTGCGATAATTTCGCGCAGGACTGCCCGGAGGGCCAGAAGTGCGCCGCGTGGGCCGACGACGGCAGCAACTCGTGGAACTCGACCACCTGCGTCGACGTGGACCCCAACGGCGGCGGGATCGGCGACGACTGCACCTCCACCGGCAACCTCACCGGCATCGACAGCTGCGCCTTCGGCGGCATGTGCTGGAACACCAACGCGGAAGGCATCGGCACCTGCATCCCGCTGTGCACCGGCAGCGCCGAGGCGCCGATCTGCCCGAACAATGGGCCCTGCACGATCGCCAACATGGGTACGCTGAACCTGTGCCTGTCGCAGTGCGACCCGCTGCTGCAGGACTGCACCGGCGAGGATCTCTGCATCCCGAACGGCGACAACTTCGTCTGCGTGCTCGATGCCGGCGGCGAGGAGGGTCAGGCCAATGACCCCTGCGAGTTCGCCAACGTCTGCGATCCGGGCCTCGTCTGCCTCGACCCGGCCACCGCCGGCGCGGGCTGCGATGCGGCCGCCGGCGGCTGCTGCACCCCGTTCTGCGAGTTCCCCGACGGCGCTTGCCCGAACCCGGACCAGAGCTGCGTCCAGTGGTTCGACCCGGCGATGCTGCCCGCGAACGACCCCCAGCTCGACATCGGCGTCTGCGCCGTCCCGGTCTGAGCTCGACCAACGACGAGCCCGGAGCTCCGGGCTCGAGCCCCAAGAAGGCCGTCCTGATCGCACGATCAGGGCGGCCTTCGCCGTTTCAGCGGTCCATCCGCCTGGCCGTTTTGAACGCGCAACAAAGACCGCCATGCTCCGCTGATCAGCGGAGCCGCCGGTCGATTGGGGCGGCCTTCGCCGTTCGAGCGGCAGCTCAGGGCAGCGCGACGCAGGCGTTCTCGAAGCAGGCCGAGCCCGCCGCGCA
>NZ_JACCSO010000620.1 GCF_013812955.1 Nannocystis sp.
GGCGACGCCGAGGCAGGCGGCGTACAGGCCGGCGAGCTGCTGCGGGAGCGCGGCGGCGGCGGCGAAGAACAGGCCGCAGACGACGAGGCCGTCGACGACGCGCTCGAGCGCGACGGTGCCGAGGGCCTGGGCGAAGGGGATCGTGGTGGCGCGGGCGAGCAGCAGCGGGCGCACGAATTCGCCGAGTCGCCAGGGCAGCAGCAAGATCCACAGGATGCCGGCGAAGGCGACGCCGAGCAGGGCGCGGAAGCGGATCGGGCCGAGCGGGCGGACCAGGAACCACCAGCGGCCGGCGCGGGCGAGGAAGTAGAGCACCAGGGTGGCCAGGTAGGCCGGTACGACCCACAGCGGCACGCGCAGGTCGGTGGGCACGGCGTCGACCTGGCGGCTGACCAGCACCAGCACGGCGGCGGTGATCAGCACCGAAAGCGAGAGGCGAAGCCACAGCCGCGGTGCGGTGGGGCTTCGCCTCGTTCCCCGCTCGGGGGTCACCGGCTCCGGCGATGCAGGCTGCGACGTCTGGGCGGGGCCAGTCACGGGGCCAGTCAGGGGACCGGCGGCGTGGCCAGCGGAACCGGGCTCAGCTGTGGCAGCCAGTCGTTCACTTCGACTTGGTCGTCGCGGCGGCCTTGCGGAAGCGGCTCAGGTTCGCGGGGAGCTGCTCGACGGGCGGGAACGTGGTCTCGGGGTGCAGCTTGGCGGCGCGGGCGAGCAGGACCTCCTCGGTCTCACGGCGATCCGGATCCGGGATGCAGCACTCGACCGGACAAACCGCCTGGCACGCCTCGTAGTCGTGGAAGCCGACGCACTCGGTGCAGAGGTTCGGGTCGATCACGTAAGTATCGTCGCCCTCGGAGATGGCCTCGTTGGGGCACTCCGGCTCGCACGCGCCGCAGTTGATGCACTCTTCAGTGATATGGGTTGCCATGGGGACGAACGGACTCCTTGCCGAAATGCGGACGAGGTGATGCTACGACGTGGACTGTGGCCGGGGCGGCGCGCCCGCACCAGTCTAGGCAAACCTGACCGGGGGTCAAGGTTGCTGCGCGGGCGACCGGCGAGGGCGGACACATAAACCAGCGCGGCGCAGAAGTCCATGTGCGGCGATCAGCGGAGGAGCTCGGCGATCTGGCGGCGCAGGGCGGCGAAGCGGGTCAGTAGCAGCTCAGGGTCGTCGTCGTCCCCTTCATGGCGGGTGTGGAGGCACGACAGCACACAGTCTTGCTGTGGGGCGCCGCTCAGGAGCATTCCGTGACTTGCCTCAACAAGGATCTCACAGCTGCCGAGGCCGTGGCGGGCGCACCAGGCCTGGATGCGGAGCGTGGTCTGCTCGACCTGGGCGCCGGCGATCTGCGCGTCGAGGGCGCTGAGCAGCGCGTGACGATGCGTGAAATCGATGGGGTCGCCCTTGTCGTCGGTGAGGATCGCGCCGCGGATGCTCGGGGTGGTGGCGATGAAGTCGGCGAGCAGCTCGCCGAACTCGCTGAAGCCGCGAAAGATCGGGGCCTCGGCGGGGTCTCCGGCGGGCTGCTCCGCGGGGTCGCCGGCGGGCTGCTCCGCGGGATCCCGCGTGTCCGTCAAAACGGCACCGAGAACGCGAGGCTGCCGAGCCGGGCGTTGCCGAAGCGGTAGTTCTCGGAGACCAGCACGTGGTTGTAGGTGGCCTGGACCCACGCGCCGCGCAGCCAGTGCAGGCCGCGCAGGCGGGCCAGGCCGTCGAGCTCGATCGTCAGCTCGGCGCCGGGCGTGTGCGAGTGAAAGCGGGTCATCTTCGGGTCGGCGGTCCGGTAGATCGCGCTCGCCGGATAGTAGCCGTCCTCGGCCCAGAAGTACGCGCCGCTCTGGCTGTAGAAGCGGTAGCGGGCGCGCAGCACCACGCGCTTGAGGAAGCGGACGTGGGCCCGCAGATCGAGGCCGTGGGCGACGATGCCCCAGTCGTCGCCGTACAGGCGATAGCGCGGCTCGAGCACCAGCGGCGTGCGGGGCACGGCCCAGCGCAGGAAGCCGCTGACGGCGCCGCGGCGGCGCAGCAGCGGGTGTGACTCGGGCAGGCCGTCGCGGACCTGGCGATAGGGGTTGTCCTGCGGCCCCTTGGCGATGATGCCCTCGAACAGCAGACCGCCGAGCAGGCGCCGGTGCAGCGCGTGGGTGTAGCCGACGCCGATGTAGTTGACCTGCTGGAGATTGCTGGCGCCGGTCGAGGTGTAAGGCAGCACGCGGCCGGCGAAGATCTTGCTGACGGAGTCGAAGTTGCCGCTGTAGCTGAGGCTCAGGGTGCCGGCGCGGTTGAACAGCTCGCGGGCGACGCTCAGGCCGAAGCTGCGGGAGATCCAGTCGCTCTCGGTCGAGTAGCGGAAGTAGCCGCCCAGCGACCATTTGCGCAGCTTCGAGGCCAGACGCAGGGTCGTCTCGTGGCGAAACTCGGTGAAGAGAAAGTCGCCGCCGGTCACCGCCGCCGCGCCGGCGCCGATCGAGGCCGAGGTCACCGCGTCGAGCAGATACTCCGCGCCGATCGTGAAGCGCTCGTCGGGCACGTCCTTCTCGACGTAGACCACCGGCGCGAGCACCCGCGTCGAGGCCTCGCGGTAGTAGTTGCCACGCACGGTCATGCGGTCCTCCGCGACCAGCGGGCGCGGCAGGGCCGTGGCGAGCAGACCGAGGGCCAGCCCGGGCAGCGCGGCCCGTTTCAACCGCAGCCGCATCCGCCACCCGCGGCGCCGTGCCCGCCAAAGCCACCTTCACGCGCCGACTCGACGTGCGACTGGAACTGCTCCTCCATGCCCTCACCCGCGGGGTTCATCTCGGGGCGACTGAGGACCTCGCGTTCGGAGGGCTTGACCGTGGCGCAGGCCGTGCCCGCGAGCGCGAGCGCGGCGCCCAGGGCGAGGAGGGAGGACCGTGCCGTCGACATGGGGCAGGAAACTGCCGCAGCCGGTGATTTCCGGCAAGGGGCGGGGGTGCCCGGGGGCGCGGGTCCCTCTTGCCGGGTCCACCGGCCCCGGTCCCCCTTGTCTCACTTGCCTCGCTGGTCGCGCTTGTCCGCTTGTCCGCTTGTCATCCGGGCCGGGGATATGGTCTAAGCGTCCGCGAAGACCATGGATGCTGGCCTGCTCATCGTGATCGATGGACCGGCGGGGGCCGGCAAGAGCACGGTCGCCCGGCGTCTGGCGGAGCATTACGGGCTGCCGATGCTCGACACGGGGGCCATTTATCGGACCCTGGCCCTGCTCGCGCGCGAGCGCGGGGTGGCGTGGAGCGACGAGGCGGGGCTGGTCGCGCTGGCGGCGGAGCTGTCGGCGGGTCCGGGCCTGCGCTTCGTGGCGGTGCCGGGGGCGGCGCAGCGGGTCGAATCGGCCGGACGCGACATCACGGCGGCGATCCGGACCCCGGAGATCTCCGAGGGCGCCTCGCAGGTGTCGGCCCATCCGGCGGTGCGCCGCGGCCTGCTGGGGATCCAGCGCCGTCTGGGCCTCAGCGGCTGCGTGGCGGAGGGGCGCGACCTCGGCACGGTGGTCTTCCCCGACGCCGCCTTCAAGTTCTTCCTGACCGCCGACGACCGCATCCGGGCGTCCAGACGCCAGCTGGAGCTGCGCTCTTCTCCGCAGGCGGCGCCCGACCTGCCGCTCGAGCAGGTCCTGCGCGACCTGCAGAGCCGCGATGAGCGCGATCAGAGCCGGGCGGCGGCCCCCTTGATCCAGGCCCCGGATGCCGTCCTGGTCGACTCGACCGGCCTCGACATCGATGGTGTCGTGAGCGCCATCATGGCGGCCGTGGACGAGCGTCGACGCGCGGGTTGACCTTTTTTGGGAAGGGTCCTACGTTCCCCGCGCTCTCGTGGGTGAAATGATGCGCCCGGCTCTGTCGGCGCGTCGGCTCATCCGCCTGGGACATCACGAGAAGAAAAGCCAAATCTCCAACATGCAACAACAACACAACTTTACCGCGGACGATGATGACTTCGCCGCGCTGTACGAGAAGAACACCCTCGAGACCGGCGAGATCCGTGAAGGAAGCATCGTCGTGGGTACCGTCGTCGACATCATCGGCGACTATGCAGTGGTCGACGTCGGCTGCAAGGCCGAGGGTCAAGTGCCGCTGCGCGAGTTCGCCGAGGAAGACGGGACCGTCAACGTCCACGTCGGCGACAAGATCGAGGTCCTGCTCGAGGCGACCGAGGACGCCAACGGCCTCGTCATCCTCTCGAAGGACAAGGCCCGCAAGCGCAAGGTCTGGGACGAGATCCAGAGCGCGTGCGAGGCCGAAGGTCTGGTGAACGGCATCATCCAGGCGCGCGTCAAGGGCGGCCTCGCGGTGCTGCTCCAGGGCGGCGTCAAGGCGTTCCTGCCGGGCTCCCAGGTCGACCTGCGGCCCGTCCGCAACCTCGACACCTTCATCAACAAAGAGTTCAGCTTCAAGATCATCAAGTTCAACAAGAAGCGCGGCAACATCGTGCTGAGCCGCCGCGTGCTGCTCGAGGCCGAGCGCGCGAACTTGAAGAGCGACACGCTCAACCGCCTCCAGGAGGACCAGATCGTCGAGGGCGTGGTCAAGAACCTGACCGACTACGGCGCCTTCATCGACCTCGGCGGCATCGACGGCCTGCTGCACATCACCGACATGTCCTGGGGCCGGGTCAACCACCCCTCGGAGCTGTTCCAGGTCGGTGACAAGGTCAAGGTCAAGGTCCTCAAGTTCAACAGCGACTCCGAGCGCGTGTCGCTGGGCCTGAAGCAGATCACCGCGGACCCGTGGGTCAACGCGGAGACCCGCTACATCCCCGGCACCGTCGTCGAGGGCAAGGTCGTGTCGATCAAGGACTACGGCGCCTTCGTCGAGCTCGAGGAGGGCATCGAGGGCCTCGTCCACGTGTCCGAGATGTCCTGGACCCGCCAGATCAAGAACCCGAAGCAGATCCTCAAGATCGGCGACGAGGTCCGTGCGGTCGTCCTCGACATCGACGTGTCGCAGAACCGCATCTCCCTGGGCATGAAGCAGCTCGAGGAGAACCCGTATGACAAGGTCCTCGAGACCTACCCGCCCGGCGCGGTCGTCGAGGGCGTCATCCGCAACATCGCCGACTTCGGCGTGTTCGTGGAGTTGGAGCCCGGTATAGACGGTCTGGTGCACATCACCGACCTCTCGTGGACCCAGCGCGTGCGTCACCCCTCGGAGCTGTTCAAGAAGGGCGACAAGGTCCGCGCGATGGTGCTCAACATCGACAACTCGGGCGAGAAGCCCAAGATCAGCCTCGGCCTGAAGCAGCTCGCTCAGGACCCGTGGGACCGGATCCCGTACGACTTCCCGATCGGGAAGATCGTCGAGGTCAAGATCCTCAAGCTGACCGACTTCGGCGCCTTCGCCGAGCTCGAGCCCGGCATCGAGGGCCTCATCCACATCTCGGAGATCTCCGAGGAGCGCGTCGAGGACCCCCGCACCCACCTCGAGCCCGGCCAAAAGGCCCGCGCCGAGATCATCCAGATGGACGCGCAGGAGCGCAAGATCGGCCTGTCGATCAAGTCGGCCCGCCGCCAGGACGACCTGGCCGACGCCCAGGGCTTCACCAACGCCTCCGAGGCCGGTGCGACCCTCGGCGACGTGTTCGCCGGGCGCTTCAAGGACCGCAGCTAGCTTCGGCCTGCGGCGCTGAACGGCCCATCGCGATGATGGGTCGTTGATAAAGGGCTCCACCTTCGGGTGGGGCCTTTTTTTTGCTCGAGCTTCGAGCGCGCACCGATCTGTCTCTTCGGACAGGTACTACCGCCCATGGCGGACCGGCACTGATCGGTCGCTTCGGACCGGCTCAGTACTCTTCGCTGACCTGGGCCGCGAGCGCGGGGTAGGGGTGCAGCGGGGCGCCGATCAGCCACAGGGGGTCGATGGCGAAGTCGCCGAGCTTGACCGTCAGGTGCAGGTGCGGGGCCTCGCTGCGGCCGGTGTTGCCGACCAGGCCGAGGGTGACGCCGCGCTCGACGGGCAGGCCGACGTGCACCAGGATGTCGCTCATGTGGCCGTAGAAGCTGGTGACGCCGAGGCCGTGATCGACGATCACGAGGTTGCCGAGCAGCGGGTCGGTGCCGGCGAAGGCGACGACGCCGGGGCCGATGCTGAGGATGAGGTCGCCGATCTCGCCGCGCAGGTCGAGGCCGCGGTGCAGCTTGGTGCCGGCGCCGGTGATCGGGTTGATGCGCCAGCCGAAGTACGAGGTGATGTGCGCGCTCTCGACCGGCCAGCCGAAGTGCAGGCCCGGACGGGCGAATTCGATGTGCTCGGCGTGAAAGGCGTCGTCGAGCGGCGGAGGCGCGGACGGGCCCGGCTCGGC
>NZ_JACCSO010000709.1 GCF_013812955.1 Nannocystis sp.
ACGCCCGCGTATATGGCGCCCGAGCAGTGGCGCCACGCCGCGGTGACCGCGAGCACCGATCAGTTCGCGTTCTGCGTGGCCCTGTGGGAGGGGCTGTTCGGCCAGCGCCCATTTCGCGGCGAGACGATGTCGGCGCTGGCCAGGGCGGTGACCATCGGCAAGCCCGAGGTGCCGACCGGAAGCGAGCGAAAGATCGCCCCGTTCCTGCGCCGGGTGCTCGAGCGCGGGCTGTGCACGACACCCGAGCGGCGCTTTGCGACCATGGACGATCTGCTGGCCGCGCTCGCCCGCGGGCCGGCCCAGCAGCGCCGGCGCATGTTGGGGCTGGGGCTGGGGCTCGCGGCGCTCGTGCCCGCCGGCGTGCTCGGGCTGCGAGCGGAGCGGGCCGCCACCTGCGTCACGGCCGGCGCCGAGATCTCCGCAGTATGGAACGACGGATCAAAGGCGGCCCTGCGTGCAGCCGTCGTCGCCACCGGGCTGCATTACGCCGATGCATCGTTTAAACGGGCCGCGGGCCGCATTGACGTGTGGGCCGACCAATGGTCGACCCTTCGCACCCAGGTATGTCACGACGCGACCGTCGCCGGCACGAGCTCGCATGAACTGCACGCGCTCGCCGCGGAATGCCTCGAGGAGCGCCGGGACGTCTTTATAAAAATGCTCGAGGTGTTCGGTGAGGGCGTCGCCTCCGATGTCGAGAGATTGGTGCCGGCCGCGGCGGGCCTCGATCGCCTGGAGCCCTGCGCGGACGGGGCCGCGCTGCTGCGGCGCCCCAGGTCGCCGGAGGAGCCCGGGACCCGCGCCCAGGTCGAGGCGCTGCGCGCCGACCTGATGCGCATCCACGGCCTCTGGGTCGCAGGACGCTATCAGCAGGCCCTCACACGGATCGAGGGGCTGCTGGCCGCCGCCGAGGACCTCGGCTACCGGCCGCTCGAGACCGAGGCGCGGGCCCTGTTCGCGAACGTGGCCATGCAGCTCGACCACTTCGATCGCGCCGAGAACGCCTTCCAGCGCGTATACCTCGAAGCAGGCGCGCTCGGGCGCGACGAGATGGCAGCGGACGCGGCGGTGCAGCTCGTGCGGCTGGTCGGCGTCATGCGGCAGCGCCCGGCCGAGGGCCGGATATGGGCGGTGTCGGCCGACCTGTTCATCCGCCGGCTCGGGCAAGAGCAGGGCCTGCTCGGCGCGCGCTTGCTGAGCCACCAGGGCCTGGTGATCCGCCGCGAGGGCGACTTCGACGAGGCGCTCGCCGCCCAGGAGCGCGCGCTCGCGATTCGTGAGGAGCTGCTGGGTCGCGATCACCCGGAGGTCGCCACCAGCCTCAGCCACGTGGCCAACATTCAGCGCGACCGGGGCGAACCGGCCGCGGCGCTGGCGGCCCTCGAGCGGGCGCTGGCGATCCGCGAGATGGCCTTCGGTCCCGACCACCCGACCGTCGCCGCGGCGCTGAACGACCTGGCCCTGCTGCAGCAGGTCCGCGGCAAGCACCCCGAGGCCCAGGCGCATCTCGAGCGCGCGCTCGTCATCACCGCGGCGGCGTGGGGGGCCGATGGACTCGACGCGGCGACGATCCTCAACAACCTCGGCCGTATCCACCATATGCGCGGCAATTATGGCGAGGCCCAGCCCCTGCTCGCGCGGGCGCTGGAGATCCGCGAGCGCTGGCTCGCGCCCGAGGACCTCGACCTGGCGACCTCGCTGCAATACCTCGGCCTGCTGCATATGGTCCGCGGGGATCGACTGCGGGCCCGGGAGCTGCTGGAGCGCGGCCTGGCGATCCGCGAGCGCCATTTGGACGCTTCCAACCCCGAGGTCCTGAACATTCGTGACAGCCTGGGCACCGTATATTTTCGCCTCGGCGACTACGAGAAGGCCCAGGCGCTCCACGAGCAGACGCTGGCGGCGCAGCGGCTGAAGTTCGGCCCCCGTCACGCCTTCGTCGCCCACTCGCTGCGAAACCTCGCGCTCGTCCACCACGCCCTCGGCAAGTACGAGGATGCGCTCGCCGGCGCGACCGAGGCGGTGGGGCTCGGGGAGGCGGCGCTCGGCCCGGAGCACCCTGATATCGCCACCTTCCTCAACACCCTCGGGACGATCCAGCGCGGCCGAGACCCCGTTGCGGCCGAGGCCAACCTGACCCGGGCGCTCGCGCTCTCGCTGCGGACCCGCGGACCGAAGCACCCGGGGACCGCGGTGTCGATGCAGCGCATGGGCGAGGTCCTGCTCGACCGTGGCGCCCTCGACGAGGCCGAGACCCAGCTCGAGGCGGCGCTAGCGATCCGCGAGGGCGTCGGGCCCGAGAGCCCGGAGGCCGCCGACGTGCTCGTCAGCCTCGCAGACCTGGCGCTCGCCCGCGGTCGCCCCGATCGAGCGGTCGCCCTGCTGGAGCGCGCCGTCGAGCTCCGCAGCGCCGGTGGGATCCCGATCCATGAGCTCGCGCAGGCGCGGATCAAGCTGGCCGCTGCGCTGCGCGCCGCGTCGACCGGCGCTCGTATCGTCGATCGCGGGGATAAAGCCCGATGATCGGTGATCGATGATCGGTGATCGGTGATCGCCCGGGCGGTGAGGACCACCGCCGGCTCAGTCGAGCGGCGTGCCGAGGGCGCAGCCGTTGGCGCTGTTGATGCCGATCGTGCGGATCTGGGCCGCGAGGAAGTCGTACGCGGTCTCGACCGGGATAGCCGCGTCTCTCAGGTCGTAGCCGCGCTCGGGGCTGAACAGGACCGCGGCCTCGATCGCCCTGAGCTCGCGCAGGGTCGTCTCGCCGTCGCGATCGAGATCCGCGTCGGCGACCCACTGGGCCCGGCGAGGCGAGCGCTCGGCGTCCACCGAGAAGTTGCCGAGGAACCAGCGGTCTCCGGGCAGGGTGACGGTCAGCTCCGCGGTGTCATCATTCCTCAGGGTGAATCCGTCGCAGCCGGAGAAGTTGGCCGCGGCCGCCAACCCCCATGAAAACCCGATCCTCGGGGCCGGCGCACAGTCGGTCGGATCGTCGGGTCGGCAAGAGCGGCCGGTGGCGCTCGTCATGCTCCCCTCGATGTAGATCGAATAACCCGCCTTCACCATCAGTTCGCGATCGGCCTCGGTGGCGAGGATCAGGGCGGTCCTGCCCGAGGGGATCAGGGTGGAGAACTCCGAGTCCTCGAAGCTCATCAGCGAGAGGGCGCTGCTCGCCATGCTGGCCCCGCCGGCCGGGACCTGCCGTAGATCGAGGAGGTAGGTGGTCCCGTCGCTGAAGGACTCGGGCGCGCTCCCCGAGATCTCCTTGACGTCGCCGACCACGACCAGAAGCCGGTCGTAGCGCACGGTCCAGCCGTCCACGACGCTGCTGATCCTCTCCCCGGATTCGAGCCCCGATACGCCGTGCCCGGGTTTGATCGTGACGCTCACCGCGCTCACACCGTCGCCAGCGCTGGATGCCCCCTGATTCATCTGATCGAGCGTCGCCGTGCTGCGGTCGTCGACCCCGCACGCGACGATGAACAATCCCATCAAAGCTCCCAGGTTTATCGTTCGTATAGTCATACCACGCGTCTCCATCATCGCTTACTGATTGAACGTCCCGGGCTCCTCATCGAGTCCGCGCCATACCGCTTATCGCGCCAAACTATCAGAATCGCGAGCGAGCGGCAAGCGCAGCCGCCCGCCGCGAAGCGTCAAGCGTCCACACGGCCGGCAGCACCATGCTGAGATTGGCGGCCCGGCAGTCGATATGCGAGACCTCGGCGCTGTGGACGGTGTCGATGATGTCCCCCGGGCCCGGCGCTGGCGATTACGCGTCCCTTACGGGCGGCCGCGCTCGAAGTCGCCCATGGACCCGGAACCGGCGCAGCGGGGCTCGTGGGTCTCGGCTGCGGCAACGGCGCGGTGCATGGCGGAGGGGCGTGCGCCCGTCTGGCGCCGCGGATATCGGCGCCCACGAGTTCGCGCAGTGAGATCGGGCGCGCCGGGTCGGGGAGGGAGCATCGCCGGCTGCCACCTCGCCCGGCGGCTCGCGGGGCGCTGCGTCGAATGTCAGTACTCGAGCTTCGGATACCAGTCGGTGCCGCGCCCGGCGGGCGTGAGGTCGAGGATGTTCCACAGCGGCGTCGGGTCGGGCGCGCCGCGCGGGTCTTGCCCCTCGTCGGCCGTGCCGCCGAGCTCCGAGCCCCAGAAGTGCAGCACCTTGCCGCCGCGCTTGATCCAGACATCGACCGCCGGCCATTCGCTGCCGTCGGGCGCGAGGCCCCGGTAGTCGCGCGCGAAGTCGTCGCCCACGGTCATGTAGAACCGCAGGTTTCGCCAGCCGCGCTCGCGGGCGAATGCCAGCTGCCGCTCGACCGGCGAGCGGCCCAGCACGGCCAGCGCCACCCGCTGCGTGATGTCGCGGCTCGGGACGTCGAGCGAGCCGAGGAACGCGGTGCACATCGGGCAGGGCCGCTCGCGCTGCGGGCCGTACATCCAGAAGTAGGTCACGAGCGTGTCGTGCTCGCCGAACAGGTCGGCCAGGCCGACGGTCTGGCCCTGGTCGTCCTTGAGCGGGTAGGCAGGCGCCTCGCCGCCGGGCGGCAGCTTGCGGCGCATCTCGGCCACGCGCTCGATGTGTCGTCGCAGCTCGATCTCCTCCGCGAGCAGCGCGGTGCGGGCCTCGCGGTATTCGGCGCTGTCGTTGGGATAGGGCTTGCTCGCGGCGGCGGCGAGTTCGGCTGCGGGTTTGGGGTGGTTCATGGTCGTCTCCTTGGTTGGGGGGAGGGACCAGGATTGCGCGCGATGACGCGCCTGACAAGCCTTGGGACGCGATCGGGCCGCACGGGGCGCGCCCTCAGCGGCCCGCGGGTGAGCGGCACGACGCTGATGCTCTGCATGCGCCAGTCGCGGATCACCATGCTCGCCGACTACGGCGACGCGCGCTGACCCGGCCCGTGCCCGCCTGCCAGCGCGGGGCACAGCGCCGTGCGAGAGGAGGCCGGGGGCGCGGCTCGCTGCGGCTTCACCGCGGGCTGCTAAACTCGCCGGTATGCTGCCGCTCAAAGGTCCGCCCCGCCGGCTGTACGCGTTTCGTTACGGCTGGGAGCCGGTGCCGGAGGCGGTGTCGCTGCGCGGCGGGTCGAAGGACCTGTACCTGTTCGAGCCGGTGACCGGCGCCGCGGTGGTGTACGACGAGGGCTGGGTGTTGATCGACACCGGCCTCAACCCCGACATCATCCGCGACCCGGCGCTGCGGGCCGCGCACTACACCTCGGCCGCCGTCGGCTGCGTGCCCGAGGGCGACCCGCTGCTGCGCCAGATCGCGGCGGCGGGCCTGTCATTGCGCACGCTGACCGCCTGCGCGCTGTCCCACCTGCACTGCGATCACGGCGGCGGGCTGCGCCACCTCGTCGACGGGCCGCCGATCGTCGTGCAAGGCCGAGAGCACGCGTTCGCCATGGACGAGGCGACCCTCGAGCACGCATATTTTCGCAGCGACTACGACCGCCCGGGGCTGGCGTGGCGCTTGATCGACGGGGAGGTCGAGCTCGCGCCGGGGCTGCGCACGGTGCCGACCTTCGGGCACACGCCGGGACATCAATCCTTCGCCATCGACCTGGCCGTCGGCGGCACCATCGTGCTCGCCTGCGACGCGGCCGATCTGCGCCGCAACATCGACGAGCTCATCCCCTGCGGCGAGCTCACCCATCCCGAGCTGGCCGACGCGGCGGAGCGATCGATCGAGCGCCTGCACGCCCTCGATCGCCAGCCGCGCACCGAGGTCTGGCCCGGCCATGATCCGGAGTTCTGGGCGACCCGGCGAGCTCCGCCGGCCGCCTACGGCTGAGCTCGCGCGGTGGTCGCCACGGGCCGTCATCACGCGTCGTGGTCGCTCCAGGCCGCGAACACCAGCAGCGCCGCACAGCCCGCGCTGACGCCCGCGTTGATGTGCAGGTCGGCGCGGGCGAGGCCGACGTGCCCGCCCCAGTACAGCCACTGCGTCAGCGCGTCCCACAGGTAGAAGCCCGCGTTGGCGAGCACGATCCACCGGCGCTCCGCCGCCCGTCGCATGCGCAGCGACATGGCCGCGACCGCAGCCACGAACAGGTGGAAGCTGGCGATGCTGAACCACAGGAACTCGCGCGTCGGCGCCATCGACCCCCCGCGGTAGGTCGCGTCGAGCTGCGCCGGGTCGGCGATCAGCGTGCCGGCGATCATCAAATTGAACAGGACATACGCCACGACGATGACCATGGTGATGCGCTGCATTGCGGCCATGCTACCCCGAACGCTCCCCCAATTGCGCGAAAATGACAGGCCGCGTCTAGCATAGGCCCCATGCGACACGTCGCGACGCCGGCGAGGTCGCGTTCCACGAGGTCGCCGGCGCTCGCCTGTTCGTCCACGAGGATCACACCGACGAGCTCCTCGCGCGCGCGGCCGTTCCTGCTGCGGGTCGCTACTGCGGCAGCACCGTGAGGTCGAGGCCGCCGGGGTACCAGTAGCTGGTGTACTTGCCGTAGCCGTAGACGCTGATGCCGACCGGCTTGTCCGACTGGATGTCGTGGTTGCCGTCGATGTTGTCGCCGAGCTCGAGGCGGGCGACGCCGAAGCCGGTCGCGCCGATGGCCTTGAAGCCGACGACGGGGGCGCCGTCGAGGGTGACCTTGGCGGTCATCGGGGCGGTGATGTTGACGAAGTTGGAGTCGTAGTTGACCGGCGCGTGAAACAGGTAATTGTTGCGGTACTGCTCGGTGGCGACGCTGAGGGCCATCGCCGGGTCGCCGGAGCCGCCGCCGGCTTCTTGTCCGAGCATGTACTGGCCGATGATGATCTTGTTGTTGGCGCTGACCTCGAAGTCGGCCGAGGTTTGTTGGATCTCGACGTACTGGCCGGCCGTGGCGATCATCGTCGGGGCGCCGTTTTGCGGCGGGTCGTAGGTGAGGGTGGTGCCGTCCTGGGTGGCGACGATGCGGACCATCTGCGCCTTCGGGACGTTGCCGCCGGTCGGGATCAGCGGCGGCGTGACGATGTACTGCTTGGCGAGCGTCTCGTAGGGGTACATCGACTCCTCGAGGTGATCGCAGGCGTCGATGTCATGGGGCACGTTGGTGCACACGTGGCCGCTGATGACCTGGATCGGCCGGTCGGCCTTGATGCGCGTGCCGGTGACGTCGGCCTTGCCCGGGTTGCCGAGGGTCAGCGCCGAGAACACCTCGAGCACGTCGCCCTGGTCGAGCTTGATCTTACCGGTGCCGTCGGCCAGGACGCCGCCGCCGGGGATCACGAGCTTGCCGGTCTCGGAGGGCAGCAGCTCGACGGTGGTGTCGTCCTCGCTGGCGGTGACGGTGTAGAAGCCAGGGGCGATCTGAACGCCCGCGTCGAAGACGTCCCAGGTGTTGCGCGCGACCACGAAGTAGTCGCCCGTCCACACGTTGACCGGCAGCAGCAGCGAGGCGTCGTTGGTGAACGAGTTGTCCAGGCCCTGCAGCTCGTACTCGAGCGGGTTGTACTGATAAACGGTGACCGGCTGGTCGGAGCGCAGGCGGTACGCGCCGCCCTCGGCCTTGAGCGAGGCCGGCTCCACGAACTGGTTGGCCTTGAGCGCGTAGTCCCACGGCAGGGTGATGACCTCGACGCTGTTCGGCGCGACGGTTGCATTGAGCACCAGCATGCCGTCCTTGTCGATCTCCAGGTTGGCCTCGAGGTCCGAGGTGTTGGCGACCGCGACCGCGAAGTGGTACACGTCCTCGACGATGTTGGCGGTGACGGTCGGGTAATAGTCGCAGCCGATGTAGCTCTCGCCGAGCTCGAAGGCCGAGCAGGCGCCGACGCACTGGCCGTCCTCGCAGGTGACGCCCTGCACGCCGTCACACAAGGTGACGGTCTGCTCGCTGCCCTCGGCGTTGCAGACGATCGCGTGCTCGCCGTCGCAGGCCTGGCTGTTGGGCGCGCATACCGTGCAGCCCTGGCCGTCGACACATCCCCCCGGGCAGGGCATCTCGCTGGTGAAGCCGCCCATACCGTCGCAGACCTGGGCGAGGTCGCCGTCGCAGACGATGGCGTCGGCCGGACAGAGCGCGCCGGTGGTGCCGCTGCTGGGCTCGCTGGTGTCACCCGTGGTCTGGGTGACGGCGCCCATCGTCGTGGCGGTCGCGGTGGCGGTCGCGGTGGCGTCGGTGCCGGTGCCGGTGCTCGGCGCGGTGGTGGTCGGCGCGGTGGTGGTCGGCATGCCGGTGCTCGGGCCGGCGGTGGTCGGGCCGCCGGTGTCTGTCCCGGAGGCGGAGGAGGCCTGCTCGTTACCGCAGGCGGCGAGCGCGAGTGAGAGCGCCAGGGTCACGCCGCGGCCGATGGTTCGATCGATACAGGTGGGGAGCATCGCGAGGGACGCTCGCATTCGCGCGCCGCGCTGTCAAGCGCGCGGCATCTGGGCGTTACCGACGATCACGTCGACGAGCTTGCGAAAGCGGCGAAACACGGACTCCTGGGTGTACGCGATGCCATGCTTGGCGCACAGGGCCTGCACCCGCGGCTGCATCTGCCGATATTTGCGCATCGGCATGTCGGGGAACAGATGGTGCTCGATCTGATAATTGAGCCAGAGGTGGGCGAAGTCGACGAGATCGCCGCCGGTGGTGTAATTGGTCGAGCCGATCACCTGACGGGCATAATGCTCGCCCCGTGAGGCCGGGCGGGTGGTGAAGCGATACAGATCGTCGCCGGTGTGATTGGGCCCGACGACCAGGAAGGTGTGGAGATTGGTGAGGATGTCGGCGAAGAATGAATTGATGAGGGCGCTGGTTGCGGCCCACGGCCCCAGCGGCAGGAAGGCCGCCGGCATCAGCACGAAGTGGGCGAGCGCGTAGGGCAGGTAGCTGTCGGTGAGCAGCCGCCGCTGGACCGCCGCCTCGCGGGCCCTGTCGTCCATGACCGTCCCGACGCTGTCGACGGGCCCGCCGCGGCGCGTCAGCCACTGGCGCATGGTCTCCGGCGCGTAGTAGGTGGCGCGCCAGGTCGCCGCCAGGCCGGCCACGAGCGCGTATCTGGCCGCCTTCGGCCGCCCCTTGGCGCGCAAGAACTCGGTGTTGCGCTCGACGTTGTCGGGGTCGGCATCCTCGCCGGTGTGCGAGTGATGCAGGACGTTATGCTCGTAGATCCAGGCCTCGGGCACGATCCAGTCGAGCCAGTCGAGGTAACGGCGCCGGCCGCGGGCGAAGACCTTGCTGGTGTAACGGGCCGGTACGCCGGGGACCTTGTCGTAGCCGCGATGTCCGACGTGATGCATCAGGATCCAGCGGGTCGAGCGGCCCAGGGCCAGGGCCGCCGCGCTCAGCGGGTTGGGCCCGATCCAGCAGGTGAGCAGGCCGACCGCGGTGGCGGCCCGGCCCCAGCGCTCCACCTTTTGCAGGTGCGTGAAGTCCTCGGCTTCGAGCCCGGCGTCGAGCTCTCGCCGCAGGGCCTGGACGTCGGCGAGGAAAGCGGCGAAATCGACATGGTCGAGCGGGCCGGCCTTGCCCTGTGGCGTCGCGGGCGGGGTCGGCTCGGAGGCGCTCTGGGCGGCGTGGTCCTGCATGGGGGCGCTGGCCATACCACGCCGGGAACGCTGTACCGCGCGGGACTCGGCGGGTCCACCAGCTGACACGCCTCACAGAGGACCTGACGAGCAGCCCGCAGCGGCGGACTGCCCGTCCGCAACGGGCCGGCGCCGGCGTGGTAGCATCCGGCCGCGGCGGGGATGGGGACGGGATGCGCGAGGTTCGGCTCTCCGACATCAACATGAACCTGCTGCTGGCGCTCGAGGCCCTGCTGGCGGAGGCCAGCGTGACTCGCGCGGCGCGGCGGCTGCACGTCACGCAGTCGGCGATGAGCCATAACCTCGCGCAGCTGCGCGAGCTGCTCGGCTCTCGGCGGCGGTGGTCGGCCATGAGCGCCGCTCATGGTCTATCGCGGGCGATCACGCGCCGGGCGGGTCGGCGGGACTGTTCCTGCCCGGTCGCGGCCTCACTGGCAGAAGGAGCCGAACAGCTCGCTGCTCTGGAGGTCGACCACCGGGTCGGCACAGCTGCGTCCGGCCTGGCAGTCACCGGGACCATCGCACTCGCCGCAGACGCCGAGCTTGACCAGCCCCATGATGTTGGCCTCGCCGCAGCTGCCCGACGCACAGACGCGGTCGCCGAGCGGCTCGCCCAGGCAATCGCCGAGGTTGCAGCCGAGGTTGTTGGCCACCGAGCCGTCGGCTTTGCAGCTGTACTGGCCGGTGAAGCCCGCGAGGTCGTAGTCGGGGCTGCAGTTGTGCAGCGCGGGGTCGGGGCAATCGGCGTTGGACCGACACGCGCCGCAGGTCGCGACCGTGATGATGCCAGGGACCTCGATGACGGGCTTGCATAGGGGTGCCGAGGGGTCCTGGCAGACCGCGTCGGACATGCAGCCGTCGCCCGGGCCGCCCTTGTTGCACCGCGAGCCGACGGCGCCGATCACGTTCGGGACCGTGCAGCCACCACCTCCGCAATCTTCGTCGCCGAGACATTCGCCGCAGAAACCGCCGAGGGCCGGGACGATGAAGCACTTGCCCGAGGCGCAGCCGCAGCCGCTCGCGTCGGTGCACGCGCTGTCGTTCGGCAGGCCCGGTTCATCCATACACTGGCCGTCGGTCGTGCCCCCGGTGCCTGTCACCGAGGTCGCCGCGGTCGCCGAGACCATGTCGCAAGCCGCCGTGGTCGTTGTGCTGGTCGTCTCCGTGCCAGTGGTGGTCGTGGTCGTGCTGGTCGTCGGGTCGGGCCCGGCCGTGCTCCCGAATGTGGGGTCGCCGTCGGTCGCCGTGCCGGTGCTCCCGAGGTCCGTGGTGGCCGGCGACATCGTCGTCGTCGGCGTGGGCGTGCCGGTCGTCGACACACCGTCGCTCGTGGTACCCATGGTGCCGGACTCGGAGGCGCTGTCCGAGGCCGAGGACTTGGGCGCGCAGGCGAGGAGTTCGGACCCGAGGAGCGTGACCAGGAGGCAGCGGTGTGGCTTCATTGCAGCGAGGATAGACCATAACGGGTCGCGCTTACGAGCGAAGACCCGCAGGTCAACGACGGCCGGAGACCAGGTGATAGCCGAAGTGTGAGCGCGCCAGTCCGAGCACGATGCCGAGCAGCGGCGCGACCAGGTTGCCGCGGCGCAGCGGACCGAGGCGTAGCGCGCCGGTGAGCCGCAGCTCGTCGAGCAGGAAGCGCAGCGCGACCCGTGGTACGTGCACCACGGAGGGCGCGACCTGCCAGGAGATGTCGCGGACCTCGAGCATCTCGATGCCACCTTCACGCAGGCGCCCGGTGACCGCCGCGAGCTCGGGGAACACCTCGATCGCCCAGCCCTCGCACACGCGGGCCCGCACGCGCTCGAGCCATCGCGGCAGCGGGCGGGCGTGCTTCATGAAGCCGTCGGCGATGACGAAGCGTCCGCCCGGTCGCAGCACGCGGCACAGCTCGCGCACGAACGCGGCCTTGTCGGAGCCCCCCGCGTGGCACACGCTCTCGATCGCGTAGGCGTAGTCGACCGAGTGGTCGGGCAGCGGGATCGCGGTGTAGTCGGCGTGGATGAGGCGCACACGATCGTCGAGGCCCTCGGCGGCGCTCATGTGGTTGCCCGTCATCGCCTGTCCGGGCACGATGGTCAGGCCCGTGACACTGAGGCCGGGGACCCGACGGACCAGCTGCCGCGCGGTCGCACCGAGCCCGCAGCCGAGGTCCAGGACCCGCGCCGGCCGGCCCGCGGGGATGTCCAGCCCGCGCAAGATCTCGTCGTTCATCGCCGCGAGCATCGGCTCGAGCCACAGCGGGTTCATCCCGCGGCGGTAGTAGCCGAAGTGCATGTTGAAGTGCGGGCTCCACGCCCGGTAGTCGGGCCCGGCCTGCTCGTAATAGTCGACGACCCGGTCCGCTGGACGCATCGCCGCCAATCTACACGCTTCGCGCCACTGCCATCATTTGGCTGCGAGGTCCGCGTGAATGTGCGCGCAGGCGCTCCTCCGGTCGAGGGTGTGGCATAGTGCGAACATGCTGCAACAGGACCTGCTCAGGCGCCTGTGCCGGGCCCGGGACCGGCTGCGCAGCGACGACGAGCGGTCGCCGTCGATCCCGGAGGTCGCGCGCGAGGCGGGGGTGTCACCGTTTCACTTCATCCGCCTGTTCGCCGCCGTGTTCGGTGAGACGCCGCACCAGCACCGGATCGCCGCGCGGCTGGAGCGGGCCAGGCACCTGCTGGCGCGCGGCGAGCATACGGTCACGGAGGTGTGCCTCGAGGTCGGGTTCTCGAGCCTCGGCAGCTTCAGCGACCTGTTCACGCGGCGGATCGGGGTGGCGCCGTCGATCTACCAGCGGCGACTGCGTACGAGCGTCCAGGTGCCCGGCGCGCTGCCCCCGCTGCTGATCCCCGGGTGTTTTTTGTTGATGTGCGGACCGGCGGGGCTGCAGCTCGCAATTTCCGAGAAGCATCGCGCCGGACCGCGGTGATACATTTCCGCGCCACCATGAAGATCAAGCTCAACAGCATCTTTGTCGACGATCAAAGCAAGGCCCTGAAGTTTTACACGGAGGTCCTCGGCTTCGTGCAGAAGCATGACATTCCGGTCGGCGAGTTTCGCTGGCTGACCGTCGTCTCGCCGGACGGCCCCGACAACCTCGAGCTGGTGCTCGAGCCCAACGCCAACCCTGCCGCGCGGACCTTTCAGGAGTCGCTGCTCGAGCAGGGCATCCCGTTGACCGCCTTCGAGGTCGACGACATCCACGGCGAATACGAGCGCCTGAAGCGCCTCGGCGTGGTGTTCACCCGCGAGCCGATCACCGCCGGTCCGGTCACCGTGGCGATCTTCTCCGACACCTGCGGCAACCTGATCCAGCTCTACCAGCCGACCGCTGCGCCCTGATAAGATGAACTGGGCGACCTGTCGTGCCAGCCAGCTCCGGACGAGCTCGAGCGCGACGATCCGATCTGGATCTTCGACTTCAAGCTCTACACCAGCCCGGAGATCCTCCGCCGTGAATTCGAGTGCGAGCCGCCGCCCGGGCTCGCCAGCATCGACCGCGACCTCTGCCCCGGCGACGACCGGCTGTCGCGGCGGTAGACACCGGGCGGCGCCGCCGGACCGCTGCTGACGGCAGTACCGGCGCTTGGGGGGGCGATGTCCCCAGCCCCCGCAAAGCTGGCACCGCGGGGAGAAATCGGCCGATCTCGCGCGAGTGGCCCGACCGGCCCGCGGGAGTTTGGCGCCGCGAAGGCGCGTGCGGGCGAACTTCGTCACCCTGCGCGGTCCGTCCGCTGATACGGTGAGCGTCGATGAATCTTCTATGGCTACCGGCGCATGTCTTCGTGATCGCGCTGGCGAGCCCGGCCCAACCCGAGGCGGCAGGCGAGGAGCCGGTGCTCGAGGCCGGCCGGCCCCCGATCGAGGTCGTTCGCATCAAGCGTGACTTCGGCAAGCCGCACTTCGACCTGGCGATCGACGCGTGGACCGACGAGGGCGCGGCGCGACTCGACGAGACGCGGCTGGGGTGGGTCAATACCAGCGAGAGTGATCGCCGCAAGCCGCTCGGGCGGGTCATCGAGCGCATGGTCCATCTGCAGTACCGGCGGCTCTCGAGCAGCGCGCTGACCGTCGTGGTCGCCGGCGACGGCAAGGAGTTCACCTTCACGGTCGAGCGCGCGGGCGACGGCACGGTGCACGCCTTCGTCCAGGTCGACACCGAGGACGGCCGTCACGTCCCGCGTTGCCGCACCGCCAGCGCCCGCTTGCTGGCGCGTCGGGTGCTCGGCATGCCCGTCGGCATCGACCGCATCGCCGTCACCTGCCATGACGGTGGCAATGTGGTGCACGGCCAGATCCGTCACCGCGAGGTCTGAGCGGGGAGCGCCGGGTCCCTGAGCCGGCTCGCCACGCTATTTGCGGCCCGGTTTGCCCTGCCGGCGCGGCGCCGGTTTAGCGAGCGTCCGGGGGGTCCTGGCCGCGGGCTCGGGGCGGGCAGTGGGCGGGGCCAGGCTCGCCCACAGGGCCTGCGCGACGGTGCCTGCGGGTCGGTCACGCCGGCGCAGGATGAACAGCTCGATGATGTCGACATCGAACTCGCGGACGTCGAGCGCGACCAGCCCGCCGCGAGTTAGCGCGGCCGCGACCATATGCTCGGGCATGCCGCCCCAGCCCATGCCGGCCTGAATGATCTCGAGCTTGGCGGCGAGGTCGGTGACGGACCAGCGCAGGCCGCCCTCGAGGATGTTGACGTTGTGCGCCAGGTCGCCGCGGGCGCTGTCGCGCAGCACGACCTGCGCGTGTTGCCGCAGCAGCGCCGCGGGGACCGGCGCGCCGGCTCGCGCGAGCGGGTGGTCGTGGCGCACCACCGGGAGGATGCGGACCGCGCTGAAGCGCTGGGCCTCCATGGTGCGGGCGTCGAGGCCCTGTTTGGTGGTGACGACGAGGTCGGCGCTGCGCTCCCTGAGCGACTCGAGCACGCCGGCCATGCGCTCGGTCCGCAGCTCGATGCGCACGGCGGGATAGCGCTGCTGGATCGCCCGCAGCACCGTCATGATGCGCCCCAGCGGGGTGATCGCCTCGAGCACCAGACGCAGCACCGGCTCGATCTGGCCCGAGAGCGCGAGGGCGAAGCTGCGCAGCGACTCGGTGCCCTCGATGACGGCGGCGGCCCGCTCGCTGAACAGCTGGCCGGCCTCGGTGAGCGCCGGGCGGTAGGCGGAGCGGTCGAAGAGCAGCAGACCGAGCTCGTCCTCGAGGTTGCGCACCAGCTTGCTGATCGCCGGCTGCGACTTGTGGAGCTGCAGCGAGGCCGCCGAGAAGGTGCCGCGTGACGCGACCGCGAGGAACGCCTGGAGCTGCTCGTAGGTCATCCGCCACCGCCCGCGACATTATAACCGCAAGGAATCATGTTCATGAGTTCATACGTCTTTCTTGGTTCTGTTTCAACTCTACACTCCTGCGCTCAACCTCTGCAGGAGACGACAAATGACGGAACGGATCGAGCGAGTGATCATCACGGGTGCGAGCAGCGGGATCGGCCGCGATCTGGCCAGGCGCTTGGTGGCCGCGGGCCCGCGGATCATCATCAAGATCAGCGACGCGGTGCTGTACCTGGCGCGCGCGGGCTTCGTGACCGGCACGGTGCTCGATGTCGACGGAGGGTACGCACATGGCCGCTGACCGGCGAAGGCACGTCATTTGGGTCGGGCTCGAGGTCCGCGATGATACGAGCTACGCGGCCTACCGGGCCCGGATCACGCCGATGCTCGAGCAGCGCGGCGGCAGCTTCGGCCACGATCTCGTCGTCGCCCGGGTGCTGCGGAGCGAGGCCAGCATGGCCATGAATCGCGTCTTCATGATGGCGTTCCCCGACCGCGCCACGCGGGAGGCGTTCTTCGCGGATCCGGACTACCGGCGCGCCCGGGCGGACCTGTTCGAGCCGGCCGTCGCCAGCACCCACTTCCTCGCCGAGTACGACGAGTAGGCGGCGCTCGCGTCAGCAGGTCGACGAACCTGTCTACCGGGGCGCGGACATTGATCGCGTGGATCGGTCGCCGTGGACGCCCCGCGGTGCTTCGTGTTAGCCTCGCTCGAACAGGGAGGAGACCGGCGATGGCTGCGCGCCTATCAATAGAGATGGATGTCACCGTCCAGCGTGGCGCCCGCCCTGCGAGGCTGTGGGCGCGTAGGTCGTCGACGGAGGAGGGCAGGGCGCGAGTTCGATCCCACGGTAGAGTGGTACCATGGGGTCGATGTCCCCACGGACGGCCAATGTCCCCAACCCGCTGGCGGCCCTGATCGTCGCGCGGATCGAGGCGATCGTCGAGCAGATGACGCGGGAGACGCTCGCCGAGCGCTCGCCAGAGCTGGAGGCCGCGTCCGAGCGCACCAATTGGGCCACCGTCCCGATCGAGCGGCTCAGGGCGGGGATCCTCGCGGCGGTACAGACGATCGCGCGCGATCTCGAGGAGGGCACACACCACCAGTATGCGGCGCACGTGGTGACCATCGCCCTGCCGCGGGCGCGCGCGGGCATCAGGTCGCGGGACATCCGGTTCGCGATCGACAGCCTCGCCCGCGGTCTCCGTGGGCTGTGCTGGCAGCTGACGGGGCCGACCGAGCAGAGCCAGGCGCTCGAGCAGGTCGGCCTTATCATCGAGGCGGCATGGGGCGCGGTGCTCGACAACTTCGCGGACGCCACGCGGGTGGCCGTCGAGGAGGCGCACCGCGACGTCATCCAGGCGCTCTCCACCCCGATCATCCCGATCCACGCCGGCGTCCTGGTGCTCCCCCTCATCGGCCCCGTCGACGTGTCGCGCGGCGAGCTGCTCATGGCGACGCTGCTCCCGGCCATCGTCCGCGAGCAGGCCTTCGGCGTGCTGCTCGACATCACCGGGGTCCCGGCGATCGACGCCGCGGTCGCCGGCTGGCTGCTGAAGATCACGCGGAGCTCCCGGCTGCTCGGCGCCGAGGTCATCCTCGTCGGCATGAGACCGGAGACCGCAGAGACCATGGTGAGCGCGCAGCTCGACCTCCGTGGCCTCGTGGCGTTCGGCAGCTTGCAGGCCGGCCTCGAGCACGTGCTGGCGCGGCGCGGGCTCGTCATACAGCGGCGTGTCGGCTGACCCGCGCACGCAACGGCGTGTCGGCTGACCCGCGCACGCAGCGGCGTGTCGGCTGACCCGCGCTCAACCCCGCGCGAGCCGACGCAGTAGCGCGTCGACCTCCTCGCGGGCCGCCCCGGCGCGCGTGGAGCGGTAGACCCCGTATGCTCCGCCGATCAGCGGCCCGGTGATCATGCCGACCACCGGCAGCACGGAAGCTGCGAGCCCGATCTTCGCCCCGCTGGCCGCCGCCCCGCCCGGGCTCAGGCGGTTGTGCAGATCGAGCAGGTCGTCGTGCAGCAGCTGCCGCGCGTCCGGATCGAGCCCGGCGAGGCCCTCGATCCGGGCCCGCAGCGCCGCGAGCTCGCGCTCGAGCGCGGCGTCGCTGAAGGGGGCCACATCGACCATGCCCCGCAGCTGTTCGCCGCGCTCCCGGGCCCAGCCCTTCGGGTCGTCGCGGAGGCGCTGCGCCTGGGCCTTCGCCCAGCCCTTGGGATCGTCGGTCAGTGACATCGGCGGCCAGCATAGCAGCCCCGCCCGCCGCTGCCGCTCACTCCCCGCGCGCGCTCCAGCCCGCATGGACTGCGTCCGCCGGCGCCCCGGCTCCGCGGTGTCGAGGCCGTCCGGCGCGACGAGCACCTCCACACGAGGCCCGCGAGCGCCAGCAGCTCCACGGTGGCGAGGCATGCGCTCACGGCCCCGCGGAGCCTTCATATCAGGACTCGATTCGGATCGCCGGACCAGTGGCGTCGTCGGCAGCCGCCGGGCCTACTTGCTGGTCAGGCGCGCGTGACCGCCCTGGTCGGCGAGCTGTGATACACCGGGGCATGCGCCGCCTCGCCGTCCTGCTCCTGACCTCCCTGCTCGCCTGCGCCCACAAGTCCGCGGGCGAACCGATCGAGCTGCGCCGCGAGACGGTGAAGGAGGAGCAGGCCGAGGTCGCGCTCGAGCTGGCATATGCGCCGAAGGGCGCGCGGCAGGTCGAGATCACGCTGAAGATGCAGGTCATCGGGCTGGTGGAGACCAACAAGCTGGTCGTCGATATGTTCGTCCAGGGCTTCAACATCGAGGACGGGCACACCCGCTGGGACGGCTTCGTCCTGCCGCGCCAGCCCCAGACCTTCCGCGTGCTGCTGTCGATCCCCGAGGACCGCGAGGAGGCGACCGCCAAGCTGTCGCTCGTGCGCTCCAATGACAGCCACCCGCTGCTGCGCGAGGAGCTATCCTTCCGCGTCGGCGAGGACGGCGTCGTCAAGCCGCAGTGAGCCGCAGTGAGCCGCCCGGGCCCGTCGGCTACGTCGAGGGCGCGCTCGCCTCGGGCGAGCAGGTCGCCGCCCGCATCGCCGCTGCCACGCTCGAATGAGGCGCCCGCAGCTTCGATCGGCTGATCGCGGTCCATCGATGGTTCACCGGACATGCGCACCTGAAATGGAAACCATGGACTTCGCGCCGGTCCGCGGACCTGGCTTGCCGCCGGTCACGAGCCGGCGTACCGTCGCGCGATGCGCCTCGCCCTGCCGCTCACGCTCGCCGCTGCTTGCCTCGCCCTCGCCTGCGGAGCCCGCGACAGCGACTGCCCTCCGGCGCCTGCTGCGGCGCTCGTAGCGACGCCTGTCACCGCTCCGGCTGCGCCCGCGCCGGTGCCGAAGCCGGAGCGCTTCGATGTCGCCGCGATCGACGCCTACGTCGCCGCGCAGGTCGAGCGCAAGGGCTTCGTCGGGCTGTCGCTGGCGATCGTGCGTGATGGTGAGGTGGTATTGGCGCGCGGCTACGGCAAGGCCTCGCTCGAGTCGGGCGCGCCGGCGACGATCGACACGGCATTTGCGATCGGTTCGGTGACCAAGCAGTTCACCTGCGCGAGCGCGCTGTTGCTGGCCGAGGACGGCCGTCTGACGCTCGAGGACCGCGTCGCCACGTTTTATCCGGAGTTGACGCGCGCGGCCGACATCAGCCTGTACGACGTCCTGAGCAACGTCTCCGGTTATCCGGATTATTATCCGCTCGACTTCGTCGACGAGCGCATGCAGGGACCGATCGATCCCGACGCGCTGCTGCGCCAGTACGCCAGCGGCCCCCTCGACTTCGATCCCGGCACGCGATATTCGTACAGCAACACCGGCTTCGTGCTCGCCGGTCGGGTGGTCGAGCGCCTCGCCGGCGAGCCGTTCGCCGCGTTCTTGCAGCGCCGGATCTTCGCGCCGGCCGGCATGCAGCGCTCGTCGTTCCAGCCGGCGCCGGGCACCCCCGGGCTGGCCGCCGGTCATACGAGCTTCGCGCTCGGCGAGCCGACGGCGGCCCGTCCCGAGGCGTCCGGCTGGATGCACGCCGCGGGCGCCATCTACTCGACCGCGACCGACCTCGCCCGCTGGGACCTGGCCTTGATGCAGGGCAAGCTGCTGCGGCCCGAGTCGTGGCGGCGAATGATCACACCCCGGACCTTGACGACCGGCGACGCCACCGACTACGGCTGCGGCGTCGGCGTCGCGCGCCGCCAGGGGGAGACCGTCGTCAGCCACAGCGGGGCCGTCAGCGGCTTCCTGGCCTGGAACGCGATGATCCCCCGCACGCGCTCCGCCGTGATCCTGCTGGTCAACGCCGACCACGTCGACGGCGCCACCCTGCATGGCGAGCTGCTCTCGCTGTTGATCGACGCCGACCGACCGCTCCCGAAGATCACCGGCGACGCCCCGCGCGAGGTCGCGCTCGCCCTGTTTAAACAGATGCAGGCCGGCACCATCGACCGCGGCCTGCTCGGCGAGGCGTTCTCCCGCCACCTCGGCGACGAGCGGCTGCGTGAGGCCGCACCGCGCCTCGCGGCGCTCGGCGAGCCGACCGTGGTGGTCGAACGCATCGGCGAGCGCGGCGGCATGCAGGTCGCCGTGCTGCGCTTCAACTTCACCGGGTCGAGCGCCCGCGTGCTGCTCTACCGCAGCCCCGACGGCAAGGTGCAGGAGCTCCTGCTGCTCCGCGACTGAGCTCGCGCCGATCGTTGGTTCAGCGATCGTCGGGTGAGCTACTCGATCCGCTGGATGATGTGATAGCCGAAGTCGGTCTCGACGACCGCGCTGAGCTCCCCCGGCTTCAGGCTGAAGGCCGCCGCCTCGTAGGGCACCGCGAACATCCCGCGGCCGACCGGTCCAAGGTCACCGCCGCGCTCGGCCGAGCCGTCCTCGCTCTCCTTCATCGCCAGCGCCGCGAAGTCGGCCCCGGCGGTGCTCGCCGCGGCGTGCAGCTTCTCGGCCAGCTTCAGCGCGTCGGCCTTGCTGCGCTTGATCTTCCCCTCCGCGTTCTTCGCCCCCTTGTAGCGGACCAGGATATGCCGCGTATTCACCTTCTCGACCTTGCAGCGCTGGGCGACCACGAGGCCGTGCGGGTGCTCGACGACCGCGCTCGTCTCGCCGATCCCGAGCGCGAACACGATGTCCTTGAGCGGCGCGTACTTGTCCGGCCACGTGTCCCGCGCGTAGGTGCCCATCGCTCCGCCCTTGGCGAGGGTCTTCGGCTCGTCGGTCTCCGCGGCCAGCGCGGCGAAGGTTATCCCGGCCACCAGCTGCTTGCGCAGCTCCTCGGCGCGCGCCTGGGCGACCGCCTTGTCGCGCGTGACGGTCGCCGCGGCCCCCTCGGCGCCTTGCCAGGCGACGACCAGGATCTTCGCGCAGGCCTCGTCGGCCTCCCCCGGCGGAAACTTCGCGGCAGGCGCCGCCTCGGGTTGCTTCCCGGGCTCCGGGCTGGCGTCCTTCGCAGTGGCGGGCTTCGGCGCCGCCGCAGCAGGCGGATCCTTGGACTTCGGCGCCTCGGCGTCGCAGGCGAGCAGCAGCGCGAGGCAGGGCAGGGCGACGAGCTTCATCGCCGCCAGGATACACCGCCCGCGGCCGTCGACGACCACCTCGTGGCCGGTCCACTCGTTCGAGCGCGCGAATTTATTCTGCCGGGTGGGTAATTGATCGGCCGCCTCGTGGAACTGCTTCGCCGAGCCGGGCGAATCTCCCGTCCGCCGAGGAACCGTCATGAAGCCCACGCGCATCACTCTCATCCACGCCCTGTTCGTCACCCTGACCACCGCCTGCGACGTCGAGCTGGGCAGCGACGCCGAGCCCCGCGCCGAGGCGACCCCCCGCTCGAAGCTCGCGGAGCATCGTGAGCTCACCCGGGCCGCGGTCGACGACGCGCTCCACGAGCGACTCGCCGCGCAGCACCAGCTGCTCGTCGATCGCGAGGGCGGCGGCGAGGTCGATCAGATCCGCTTTGCGCTGTTCTCGGGTGCCCTCGCCGGGCCACCGGCCCAGCTCGACGCCCTGCACCGCGACCC
>NZ_JACCSO010000513.1 GCF_013812955.1 Nannocystis sp.
CCACCGCGGGCACCGGGGCCGCCGCGCTGCGCAGGCGCGTCGCGTCGAAGCGGGCGACGGCGACGACGATGCTGTCATCGAGGACCTTGGTCCCGAAGATCTCGCCGGCCGTCGAGCACCCGAGCACCTTCGATCGCGGGAAGCCCTGCACCAGATCTCGCAGCAGCCCGGCGCGGTCCATCAGCGCCGGGGCGCCGAACACCAGCACCAGGGTCTGCTCCGAGTCGAGGTCCAGCGGCAAGGCGCCGCCAACACCCGCGCCGTCCAGTCGCAATGTCCGTAGCTGCATGCCCGACGCCTCCGCGACCGCAGTCTATCCGATCACCCTCGCCCACGAACAAACATCGTTCGCGGGGGCGATGTTCGAAACTGCGCGCTGTCCTTCAGGACATGTCGTCGAGGACATCTTCGAGCGCGCTCACGGGCGCGCCGAGGGCGATCATGGCCCCCGCGAGGTCGGCGGGGACCGGCGCGGCGATGCACAGCGGCGCGCCGGACTCCGGGTGCACGAGGCGCAGCGAGCGGGCGTGCAGGGCCAGGCGATGCAGGTCGTACTGCTCGCGAAACAGCCGATTGTGCTCGCCCTTGCCGTAGCGCACGTCGCCGATCAGCGGGCAGCTCAGGTGCTTGAGGTGGCGGCGGATCTGATGCAATCGGCCGGTGCGCGGCGCGGCCGCGACCACGGCGTAACGACCGGCCCGGAACAGGGTCCGGATCGCGGTCACCGCCGGCACACGCGGACCGTCCTCGCTGCGGGGGATCGCATGGTCGATCACGGCCTCATCGGGCGGCGCCCCGCGCACGATCGCCAGGTAGCGCTTGGCCACCGTGCCCGCGTTCCACTGCTCCTGCAGCGCCCGCGCCACCGCGGGAGACAGCGCGAACAGCAGCACCCCGCTGGCGCCGCGGTCGAGGCGATGCGCCGGGTACACGTGGGCGCCGACCGTATCGCGCACGAGCTGCAGCATCGCGACCTCGTCGTCCGCCCAGCCGCGATGCACGATCAACCCCGCGGGCTTGTTGACCGCCACCAGCGCGGCGTCTCGCAGCAAGATCTCGACCGCTGGCCGTTCGGACATGTTCAAATGGTCAGGCCGGACAGCTCAGGCCGGACAGGGATCGTTCCACACGTAGCAGCACGTGATGGCGTCACCGGCCTTGCGCTTGGCCCGGGTCGTCCGCTCGTCCAGCGTGCCTTTTGCGCCCGCCGGCATCCCGGCCGGCAGCGCCGCCCCGCTCTCGGCCGCGACCGCCGAGCGCACACCGATCGGGCAGGTGAAGGTCGTGCCCGTCGACGGCTCCGCCACCGTGCCCGCCTCGATCGCCGTGGCACACCATCCGCCGCCCGGGCAAGCCGCAGGGCCGTCGTTGCGCCCTGCACAGCTCGCGCCGAACATCATCCCGGTCGCCGCTGCGACCGCCAGTACGCCCAGAAGAGTCGACTTCATGCGCGGGAACCTAGCACGCACGCCCACCGGCCACGAGCCCCCAAAGGTGCATTTACGCGGCCCCACCAGGCCGTCCAGCCCGGGGTTTTCTGGGGCCGAAGTTGCCGGTGTCGGGCCAGCGCAGCGCGGGTTAGACTGCCACCATGCTTGTCTTCCGTCGCACCACCCTGCTCACGACCGCGGCGCTGCTCGCCGCCTGTACCCCCGACACCGGGACCTCGACGGACTCGGCCACCGACGGCGCGACCCAGTCGACGAAGACGAGCGGCGAGCCGACCGACACCGCCGCGACGGTCACGCCGACGACCACGGCGAGCGCCTCGGCGACCGACACCTCCGACTCGACCGATGCGACGGTGGGCACCGCGACCGCGACGATGGGCGGGACGACGACCACATCTTCGGGGACCACGGAGCCGGGCACCGGCAGCACCAGCAGCGGGACCACGATGGGCATCTCGGGCACCACCACCGAGGGCACCAGCACCAGCACCACCGGCAGCGACAGCACCACCGGCGGCGACAGCACCGGCTTCGCGGACACCGACTGTGGCGGCTTCAACGTCGAGTTCTCGTTCATCTGGATCGCCAACTCGCCGGAGGGCACGGTCTCCAAGATCGACACCGAGACCCTGATCGAGGTCGCCCGCTACCGCACCGGCCCCGGTCAGCCCGACCCCTCGCGGACCTCGGTCAACCTCCACGGCGACGTCGCGATCACCAACCGCGACGGCAGCATCACCAAGATCGGCGCCATCGACGAGCACTGCAAGGACACCAACGGCCAGCCGGGCATCCAGACCTCGAAGGGCCCCAACGACGTGCTCGCCTACGGCCAGGACGAGTGCGTGCTGTGGAACACCACGTTGATGCCCGCCTCGCGCCCGGCCGCCTGGACCTCCGGCGAGAAGATCGACCCCAACGACCCCTGCTCCGGCAGCGTCGGCGAGAAGGTCTGGACCTCGGCGCCACAGGGCGGCGACGCCTGGGTCTACCTGCTCGACGGCGAGACCGGCGCGATCCTCGATCAGGTGCTGGTCCCCGGGGCCAACGGCGGCCTCGGCATCTACGGCGGCGCCGTCGACCAGAACAACGACTTCTGGGGCGTCACCTACTCGGCCGGCCCGCTCGTGCACGTCAGCTACGACAACATGACCATCGAGACCATCCCGCTGCCGATCGGCAGCGCCTACGGCTTCACCGTCGACGCCAAGGGCCGCTCCTGGGTCGGCGGCTGGGACGGCAACCTCCAGCGCTACGACCCGGAGACCAAGCTGTGGACCAAGGCCAACATCCCGGCCCAGTACGCGGTCCTGAGCCGCGGCATGAACGACCTCGACGGTGACCTGTGGATCGCCGCCCTGTTCGAGCCCCAGGGCCTCATGCGCGTCAACACCGATAGCGCCGAGTTCGTCGAGCACGTCGGCGGCGCCAAGCTGGTCGGCATCCAGGAGCCGACCGGCGCCAGCATCGACGTCCAGGGCAAGATCTGGCTCGTCGACCAGTCCAAGGACGGCGGCGGCGCCTTCGTCTACAACCCCATGAACAAAGAAGTGAAGTGGGTCGGCGGCCTCAACGGCCCCTATACCTATTCCGACATGACCGGCTACGCGCTCAAAAACGTCGCCCCGCAGTGATCTCATCGCGCGCGGTCCACAAGCAACACCTCGTCCCCTGGTAAGCGGCTCGGAGATCCGAGAGGAAGAGATGGTCACGCCGAACGACGCCGCGCGCGGCACACCGCGCATCCGAGTCCAGGTGCTCGTGACCCGTGCCGACGCGACGCGCGGGGCCGTGCTGCGCGCACGTGTGACCGGCCGGCTGGGCCCGTACCTCTCCTACCGGTTCGTCATCCTGATCCTCGCGGCGGTCACCGGGTGGATCCTGGCGGTGCGCGACGCGCTCGAACTGCGCGGCGAGGGCGCTCTCGTGCTCGGCCTGCTCGCGCTCGGACTCACGGTGATCGCCGTGCTCATCGCGTACGAGTTGGTGGTCGGGCAGCCGATCCACGCGGTGGAAACCCACCTGCACGCGATCGGCGGTCGCGTCGCGGTCGCCGATCTCGATCGCTTCGAGTTCGCAGCTCGCGGAGACCGGGCCGATCTTCGAGCGGTCCGACGCGACGGTCGTCGCGTGGACGTCGCGCTCGGCATCGACCCTGGCGACGCGCGTGCCCTGGTCAGCCTGATCGAGAGCGTGGTCGGGGGCGGGAGCTGGAGCGGGTGCGAGGAGGATGAATGGGGTGTGCGCAGCGCTTCGCCCATCAAGGAGAATTAGGGAGCCGTCGGCGTCGCGGTCCAGCGCGCCGCAGCAGGCCCGCCTCGATCGCGCGGGGCGAAACAGTACGCGGCCGGTCGACCCGTCGACCGGAGCGGCGCCGGGCCAGGCGACGAAGTCATTGCGGTGGATACGGCGAGGAGGATACGCTCGGGGCTTCTGTGGGCTCCGTGGGGCATTGACCGTATGCTACGCATTTCGTCAACCAGTTATGGGTCGTTGCACGCCAACCATCACAAGCGGCTGACCGAGCGCTTGGCCCGCTGGCTGCGCGGCGTCAGCCCGCGGGCCGCCGCGGAGGGGAACGCGGCGCTCACCAGCTTCGTGACCCAAACGATCGCCTTCGCCGACACGTATGGCATCGCCGAGGAGGACGCCCTGCGCTCGCTGTTACAGCTGCGCCTGCAGCCGAATTTTCCCGAGCAGCCGACCCCCGAGCACCAGGCCGTCCTGACCCGGCCCGGCTTCTCCGCGCTCGAGCGGGTCACGGCCTTCGGCCGGTTGTTGTCCGCGGCGCCGAAGCTGCGCCGCGTGACGCTCGACATGGACTTCGCCGCAGAGAGGCGCCGCCATGGTTGATCCTGCGGCCCGCCCACGTTCGGCCAGCAGCGCGTGCGAGCCGTGCCGCGCGGCCCCAGCACCGCCACGTCGCAACGTGACGGTGCGGGCGAGCCTGTTCTTCGACGGCACGCTGAACAACCGGGCCAACACCCGGACCTACAACGCGTCCACGCCCGCCCAGCGGGCCAGTCGGGAAGGCAGCTACGCCAATGACTTCTCCAACATCTCGAAGCTGGAAGAGGTGCTGCAAATGCCGCATGCGGGCTTCGACCATTCTTTCAAGATATATATCGAGGGCATCGGCACCTTCGATGGCGTGGGCGACTCGACCCCCGGCTCGGCGCTCGGCACCGGTGACTATGGTGTGTTCGCCAAGGTGGAGCGCGGCCTGGCGCGCTGCGTGACGTCGATCCGAACCGAAATTCCGCGGGACACGACGATCCGTCAGATCGTGCTGGACTCCTTCGGGTTCAGCCGCGGGGCCGCAGCGGCCCGGCTGTTTGTGCACAAGGCGCTGAACGTCGGCGACCGCCTGGCGCAGCGGCTGACGGCGGCCGGGTATACGGTGGGGACCGTGATTGTGCGCTTCGTCGGGTTGTTCGACACGGTGGCGTCGTACGGCGTCGCCCATGCCAACGATACGGCCGATCTCAACCTCGACGCGATTAGCGCCGCCGAAAAAGTGGTGCAGCTGGCCGCCGGCGAGGAGCATCGCCTCAACTTCCGCCTCACCAACATCGCCTCCGCCGGGGACGACGGGGTGGAGCATTATCTGCCCGGCGTGCACTCGGACGTGGGCGGCGGGTACAGGGATGGCGTCAGCGAGAGTGTGCAGCTCTATGATATGGATGTCGCCCGGGTCGGCTCGGCCGAGCGCGCGGCGCTGGACCGGGAGGCGGCCTGGGCGCTGGACCGCGGCTGGTATCGCCTTGCTGAGTTCGAGGCCAACCGCGGCAAGCCCGCCAACCAGATGAGCCGGACGCGGCTGGAGAACGGATGGAACGAGATCCGTGTGTCACGCACGCGGATCTCCAACCGCTATGCGCGCATTCCGCTGCACATCATGGCAAATTACGGGACCCAGAAGCAGCTGGCGTGGTCAGGCACCTTGAACGTCCGTCACCCGGTCCCGGCGCCGCTGGTCGCGGTCAAGGCCGCGATCGAACGAGTCATCCGCGGCAGCCCGAAGCCCAATCAAGACACCTGGATGAACTCGATGGCGCCCTGGCACATCCAGCTGCGGCATGCGTTTCTACATATGTCGGCTTTTTACGGGTCCACCGCCGGCGCGAACGCCCCGCAGTGGACCGGAGGTGACTCGGTGCGGGGCCGCCGGCGCCGCGTGGTACAACGGGGATGAAGCCGCACCGGGAGACCGACATGACCCTGGGCCCGATCCTCGAGTGGTTGCCGTCTGAGACCGCTCCGTCCACGCGTCCCGCCTGGGTGGTGAGCGGCGACTTCATCCTGCCCGACGGCAACCGCATCTATATCCCCGACCAGCGGACCGCGCGGGCCGGCTGGGGGCGTATCGGCTCCACCCACATCGTCGACCCGGTGGCGCGACCCTTGCCGGCGGCGATGGCGGTGACATGGTTCTCCCTCTCCGAACAGCAGAGCTATTCGGCGCAGGTCGAGCTGCCCTTCGATCGCCTGGTCGCGATGTTCACCACGCCGCTGAACAACCCGCTGGACGATACAGACGCAGCGCCGGACCGTCTGATCGTCGGCTTTGCGCCGGGCGGTGACGTGATGGTTTGGGCCGCGGGCATCACCGGCACGGTGGAAGTCGGACTGTGGCAGGCAGAGCCGACCCGACTGTCCATGGACGAGATCATCGGCGAAGGCGACATCACCCCCGAGGCGCTGGCCGAGATGCTGCTGAAAGAGAGCCTCACGGATGACGAGCGCGAGGCCCTCGCCAGGGCCGGGCCGCAGCCAGGGCTGTGGCGGGCACGGGCCCAGCGCTTCATCTGGGCGCCCGAGATCGTCGCGGCAACCGGCCGCGCCTTCCGCCTGGAAGCGCTCAACGGCGAGATCGAATGGCTGCCCGCCGCGCCTGCCCCGGCCCCGCGCGCCGCCCCGGAACGCATGCGCCTCTACTGGCACAGCACCATCGGCGCGCTCGTGGCCGAGCTGGTGTTCGACCCCACCGAATCGCTGACCGCCTTCCAGAAGTTCACCCAGGACCTGCCCGACCGCCCCTTGCGGCTCCTGCTCGAACCTGCCGACGCCGATGGCGGGGTAGAGGCAGTGCTGACCGATGGCACGCTCGCCTATCGCTTCGAAGGCCTGTCGGTCGCGGTCTATCGGGCCTAGCTCGAGCCCGCCGACGCCTTGACGGCGCATGAAACCGGCCCGCGGTGGCAAGACCACCGCGAGCCGTCCATGTGAGCACATATCGCTCGGCCCGGCTCAGCCCGCGGCCTTGAAGCTCAGCACCGGACGCAGGCGGCGGACCACGCGGGTCAGCTCGCGCTGCGCTCGCATGACCGCGCCGATGTCCTTGTACGCGGCCGGGGCCTCGTCACACAGGGCCTCGGCGGCGCGGTGGTCGAACCACACGCCGCGCAGCTGGACGAGCAGCTCCTGGGCGTTGATCCTTCGCCGCGCCTCGCCGCGGGCCATGCAGCGGCCGGCGCCGTGCGAGCTCGAGCACAGGGACGCTTCGCAGCCGCGGCCGAGCACGTGATAGCTCGGCGCGCCCATCGAGCCGGGGATGACGCCCGGCTCGCCCGCCGCGGCCGAGATGGCGCCCTTACGATGCACCCACAACCATTGTCCCGCGTGCTGCTCGCGCCGCACGAAGTTATGGTGGCAGGAGATCTTCGCGTCACTTCCCGGCTGCACCCCGAGGCAGGCCGCCAGCACCTCACAGGCGCGCTCCATCAGGCGCGTCCGGCTGGCCTCGGCGTAGGCGAGGGCCCACTGCATGTCCGCGAGGTACGCGGCGGCTCCGGGGCTATCCGCGGCCAAACCGCGCAGCCCTCCGCGTAGCCGGTTCGCCGCGGCCTCGTGGTGGTCGCGGATCGCCGGGCCGAGGCCGCGTGAGCCGCTGTGCACCATCAACCACAGCCGCTCATCCTCGTCGGCCTGCAGCTCGACGAAGTGATTGCCGCGCCCGAGCGTGCCGAGCTGCGCGCCGGCGCTGCGCCGCCGCAGCGACTCGAGCCCGGGGCTCGAGAGCGGACCCTCGAGCCCGGCCGGCAGCCTGAACTCGTCGACCGCGCCCGGATGGCGCAGCGCCGGGATCGACCGCTGCAGGCCCGCGAGCACCGCCGCCGCGTCGCTCGCCCCCGCGAGGCGATCGGCGGATGCATCGAGGCCGAGCACCGCCATCCCGCAGCCGATGTCGCCGCCGACCGCGGCCGGCACGATCGTGTTGTGGGTGGCGAGCACGGTCCCGACGCACACATCCTCGGCGAGGTGGACGTCGGGCATGACGGCGATCCGGGCGACGTCCTCGCCGCGACGCAGGCGCTCGAGCGCCTCCGCCACCTCGCGGGGCGGCGGCTCGGCGACCCAGCGATGCAGGGGTGCGAGCACCTTCATGGCTCGTCCTCCTGGTCGTCGCCGGGCAGCCCATGTTCGACGCGAAACAGCAGGCCGGGCGCCCGCTTGCGGTGGATCGCCGCCGCGATCTCGGCGCGAAAGAAGGTCCGCAGGGCCGCGAGGCGCTGCAGCACCGCCACCGCCGAGATGTCCGCCCGCGGGAGCGCGAGCCGGACCACGAGGTTGACGCCGCCGGGCTCGGGCTCGACCCCCGCGACGTACAGCTCCTGCAACAGTGGATCGTCGATGTCACCGGCGAGCACGAGCCCGAGGCGCTCCTCGACTTGCCGGCACAGCTGGTCCTGCTTGCGCCGGACCTGCGAGGACATGGGTCGACCAAACACGGGCGAAGCATCGCCGGTGGCTGTCGGGTCGACGACGTGGCTATATTCAGTTGTCGAGGCCGGGGCGCGCTTGCCCCGGCGATCACGGTGTCGCTTCATGAAAAGGTTCTCACGGCCGCGCGCGCACGCCCGTGAAGGAACTGCGCGTCGCGGATGGCACGGGTCACACAATCAAAGGTGCAGCTCCGACGCCGCGAACCGAGGGGGTCTCCCTCTCAGGTTCGCCGCGGCAGGCCGGGCACACGAAGATCGGCGACAAGTGACATGGCGAGTTCCACTCCGAGAAGCAGGACGACACCCTAACGCAATCCCACCGCCCGCGCAAGCCACCGAGGTCGCGCGCACTTACTCGATCAGCTCGTCGAAGTGCACCGACCAGTTATAGAGAGGATAGCCGTTGAGGCTCGCGGTGGCGTCCGAATCGCGCAGGTTGCCTCTCGCGCCCGTCGTCGGCCCCGCGGCCTGTCCGGCCACGCCCGTATGGGCATAACGGATGCGCCGGTTGCCGGCGACCGGCGCGCTCGCCAGCGTCACGCGCACGGTGACCTCGTCGACCAGCGCCACCTCGGTGATCGCCGGCGGCGCCCCGCTGGCGTCGCTGAACTCGAAGCCGAAGTTGCCGGGGTTGGTGACCAGCAGCTCGTCGAGCACCAGCGGCGGCGCCGGCACGGCGAAGCGGATCGTGATCGCCGCCCCGTCGCGCGTGATCGCCTGCGGCTGCAGCGGCGCCCAGCGCTGCCCGTCGATCAGCACCTTGCGGTACGCCTTCGCGTAATACTCCCCGAGCCAGCGCTCCCCGTCGCCGGTCAGATGCACGCCGTCCGTATAGGGCATGAAGTATTTGGGCCCGACCACGAACACCCGGTCCGGCCGGGCCTTCGCCGCCCTCAGCTGCGCCGCCGGGATCCGCGAGCTCGCGCTGCCGTACTTGGTGAAGCTCGACATCTGGCACAGGAACATCGGCAGTGGCCCCGGCGCGCCGGTGATCGCCGCCACGTCCGCCTCGTAGTCGCTCTGCCAGGCCAGCAGGTCGTCCGCGTAGGCGAGGTTGTTGGCGATGTGATCGCTCTCCCCGTGCACGATCGCCAGCGCCCGCACCGCGTGGCTCTTCCCCAACGCGCCGGCGATCGCCACCGCCGCCGTCACCTGCGCCATCCCGTTCGCATAGGGCGTCGTGCCCTTCTTGAGCGCCACATAAGGCTGCCCGCCGACCCCGTGCGCCGAGACCAGCATCACGTGCGACTCACCCGCCTGCTGCGCCTGCTCGGCGATCATGTTGGCCAGCCCCGAAGCGATCGTCTCGCCCTGGCTGCCGTCCCAGGTCTCCACCAACGGGATGAACTCCGTCAAGCCGACCCCGCCCGCGCGCACACCTGTATTAAAGGCCAGGTTGCCATAGATCTGCGCCACGCTGACCACCGGCGAGGTCGCCCCGCAGCTGAGGCTCTGCCCGCTGATCAGCAGGTGGTGGACCTGCGCCGCCACGCAGCTGCCGTACACACAGGGCTGGCCTTCGGGACAGGCCGCATCGCAGCCCCCGCAGTGCGCCTCGTCATTGCCGGGGTCCACGCACTGCTCGCCACACAGCTGCTCCCCCGCCGCGCAGTCCGGCACGCAGCTCCCCGCCACGCAGGCCACCCCGGGCGCGCACGCGTGCTCGCAGGACCCGCAGTGCTGCGGATCACTCTCCAGCATGCTGCACACCGGCCCGCAGGCCGTCGCCGTCAGCCCGCAGGCGACCACGCACTCGCCCGCCACGCACACCAGCTCCTTGGCACAGCGCGTCCCGCAGCCGCCGCAGGACCGCGGGTCGTGCATCACGTCGACGCAGGCCCCATCGCACAGCTCGAGCGGCGCCAGACACCCGGCATCGGTCACGCCCACGCCCGTCTCGCCCGGACCACTCGGACCACTCGTCGGTGCGCTCGACGATCCCCCGGTGCCGGCCGACCCCACGCCGCCCGAGCTCGCGGACGTGCCCGCCGGCGCCGTCGTTTCACCCGCCTCGTCCGCGCTGCCCTCACCGCAGCCCGATAGAAGCCCGCACATCACCCACGAGAACCAATCGCCGCGCCGCATCCTCTCCTTATCCCGCCCGCGCCCGGCCGCCGCAAGCACACCCGGATCCACCTCGCGCAGGCGGCGCGGAGCATAAAGATGAAACTGCGGGTGATGGCAGCCGCGCGAACGAGCTTTCACAGCCTCTCGGTTTGCGCCCCTGGGGTCTGTGATACCTGTCCCAAAAGCCAGGCAATGCGCGAAGGCGAGTATTGTGTTGCGTCTCCGACTGTGCGTAGATAGCCGACGATGACGCTCGGAGGCTCACGGATACCCAACTCAATCACTGGCCCCCGGATCTTGCTGCGCGCCCTGCTGGCGGCGAGCGCCGTTCCGCTGGCTGCCTGTTACGGCGGCGACGTCGCCGACATGGACGACGCCGGCGCGACCCAGGCCACCGTCGCGGCCTCGGCCTCGGCCACCGACAGCAGCGGCGGCCCGGACACGCCGACCACCTCGGTCGCCGAAAGCAGCACCGGTGACGACAGCACCACCGGCGAGCCCGCCGACTGTTACTCGACCCGCGACTTCTTCGCCGACCGCGTGTGGGCGCCGCTGATGGCGAGCAACTGCGCGATGTGTCACGAGCCGACCGGCGTGGCCGCCGAGAAGGGCGCCAAGTTTCGCCTGCTGACCGCCGTGTACCCGGGCTTCATCGAGGCCAACCTCGAGAACATCAAGAGCCTCAAGGGCTACGAGTACGAGGGCATCCCGCTGCTGCTCGCCAAGCCGACCGGCGTCGTCGACCACGGCGGCGGACTGGTGCTCGATCCGGACGGCGAGCTCTACGACGACGTCGCCGAGCTGCTGGTCCAGCTCGACGACCCCATCGAGTGCCCGGCGACCGCGCCCTCGGCCGCCTTCCCCGACGTCCAGCTGTTGACGCCCGAGCAGACCCTGCGCAAGGCGGCGCTGCACCTGGTCGGCCGCCTGCCGACCGCGGAGGAGCGGGCCGCGGTCGCCGACGGCGGCGAGACGGCCCTGCGCGCCGCCCTCGACGTCTTCATGACCGAGGACTCCTTCTACGAGCGCCTCGCCGAGATCTACAACGACGTGCTGTTCACCGACACCTACCTGACGCGCGACGGCGTCGGGACCCTGAACTCCGGCACCCCCGACTTCCCGAACGTCCTCAAGTACTTCGACAAGGTCAACGTGATGCCCGCCGACCAGAAGGCCCGCATCAAGCGCGCCGTCAGCCGCGAGCCGCTCGCGCTGATCCAGTACGTCGTCCGCAACAACCTGCCGTTCACCGACATCCTGCTCGCGCCCTACACCGTCTTCACCCCCGACTCCGCCTACCTCTACGGCGTCGACATCACCTTCGACGACCCCGCCGACCCCGAGGAGCTCAAGCCCGGCACCCTCAAGATCACCCGCAACGGCAAGGAGCTGGCCTTCCCGCACGCCGGCGTGCTGACCTCGCCGATGTGGCTCAACCGCTTCCCGACCACCCCGACCAACCGCAACCGCCACCGCGCGCGCAAGGTCTACGACCAGTTCCTCGCCACCGACGTGCTCGCCCTCGCCAGCCAGGCGATCGACCCCGCCGCCGGCTCGACCTTCGCCAATCCGACCCGCGACGCCGCCGAGTGTGCCAAGTGCCACCGCGTCGTCGACCCGATCGCCGGCGCCTTCCAGGCCTTCGACAAGAACAACCAGGAGTTCCTGCTCGACCCGCCGGTGTGGTTCCCGGAGATGTTCGCCCCCGGCTACGGCAACGAGCTGATGCCGACCGACCAGTTCAAGACCGGCGTGCAGTGGCTCGCCGAGCGCGTCGCCAAGGACCCGCGCTTCAGCCTCGCCACCGTCTTCACCATCTACCGCGCGCTGACCGGCCAGAAGCAGCTCGGATACCCGACCGACCCCAAGAACCCCGACTACAAGCAGCTGCTGACCGCCTGGGAGCTCCAGGACGAGGCCATGCGCGCGATCTCGAACGAGTTCATCGCCGCCAACTACGACCTCAAGCTGATCGTGCGCGAGGTGATCCTCAGTCCGTACTTCCGCGGTCACAACATGGGCCGCGCGCCGACCGACATCCGCAAGGCCGAGCTGGTCGCCGTCGGCACCGGCCGGCTCTCGACCCCGGAGCTGCTGAGCCGCAAGATCCAGGCGGTCGCCGGCGTGCGCTGGGGTGGCACCAGCACCGACCTGCTGCTCGGCGACTACAAGATCCTGTACGGCGGCATCGACTCCTTCGATGTCACCCAGCGCCTCGGCGACATCAACCAGATCATGGCCTCCGTGGCCACCCGCATGGCCCTCGAGGTCGCCTGCTCCGCGACCGCCTTCGACTTCACCAGGCCCGCCGAGCAGCGCCTGCTGTTCCCGCTGGTCGAAAAGACCACCACCCCGGATCTCGACGAGGACGCGATCCGCAGCAACATCGTCTACCTCCACGACCGCATCCTCGGCGAGGTGGTCGGCCCCAACGACCCCAGCGTCAACGCCTCCTACAAGCTGTTCGCCGACACCCACGCGCAGGGCGTGCAGGCCATCGTCGACGAGACCGAGTCGACCTCGCTCGGCTCGTGCCAGGCGACCAAGGACCCGACCACCAACACCGAGCTCCCGGCCGAGCTGCAGATCAAGACCGACGATACCTATGCCATCCGCGCGTGGCAGGCCGTCGTCATCTACCTGCTCTCCGACTACACGTTCCTCTACGAGTGAGGCCACACCATGGACCGCCGAAACTTCCTCCAGATCGCCGCGATGACCGGCCTCGCCGTCGCCGCCCCCGCCATCGCCGCCCCCCGCAGCGCCCGCGCCGCGCTCGCCCCCTACAAGGGCCCCTTCTACGTCATGATCTCGGCCCGCGGCGGCTGGGACCCGACCTACCTCTGCGACCCCAAGCCCAAGGGCGGCCCCTTCAACCGCCGCTACGACTACAACCCCGACGCCGACAAGGCCGGCGAGTTTCGCTACGCCAACATCGGCATCGACCCGACGCTGGTCACCGACCCGCTGGCGCTGCCGCACCTGATGAGCAACGCGAGCTTCTTCCCGAAGCACGCGGCGAACCTGGTCGTCATCAACGGCCTCAACATGCAGACCAACAACCACGACCGCGGCGTGATCACCACGTGGTCGGGCCGCGGCGACGGTGGTTACCCCAACTTCGCCGCGCTGGTCGCCGCCACCAAGGCGCCGAGCCACCCGCTGACCTTCATCAGCTCCGGCGGCTACGACGGCACCGGCGACCTGATCCCCGTCACCCGCCTCAATTCGGTCTCGGCGTTTCGCAAGCTCGCCTCGCCCAACCGCGTCAACCCGACCGATCCCAACAGCACCAGCACCTACGTCGCGCCCGCGACCTACGCCCGGATCCAGTCGGCCCAGCAGGCCCGCCTCGCCGCCTTCAAGGACGCCCAGCACCTGCCGCGCATCGCCAACTCGTCCGCCCAGCTCTATACCGCGCGCAGCAACTTCGACACTCTCACGGAGGTCGAGCTGCCCGACACCCTCGTCACCATCCCGGGCGAGCTGTCGGACCTGCAGCGCATGATGCAGCAGACCCAGCTGGCGGTCGCCGCCTTCAAGGCCGGCCTCGCCGTCGGCGTCAACCTCGAGCTCGGCGGCTTCGACACCCACGCCAACCACGACACCGTCCAGGTCCGCCAGCTCGCCAAGCTGCTGCGCGGCATCGACTACGTGATCGAGCAGGCGACCGCCGCCGGCGTCTACAACCAGACGCTGATCATGGTCGGCTCCGACTTCGGGCGCGGCAAGGGTTACAACGGCCCGAACGCCGCCGACGGCAAGGACCACTGGCCGGTCAGCAGCGCGATGTTCCTGAGCGGCGACGCCTCGATGATCGGCGGCGGTCGCCTGATCGGCGGCACCGACGACGTCGACCAGCTGCCGCTCCCGATCGACCCGGACACGCTCGGCACCCTCGAGCTCGGTGACGACAGCGGCGTCGTCATCACCGCCAGCCACCTCCACCTCGCCCTGCGCGAGCTGGCCGGCGTCACCGAGGGCGCCCCGGCCCAAAAATTCAAGCTCCCCGGCGAGATCCTGCCGATCTTCGGCTGAAGGCCCCCGCGAACGGCGACAAAGCGTCGGCCCAAATCGCGCGTCCCCTGTGCATCTGCACAGGGCCCGCGCCGGTGATCGACGCAGGCCGGGAAATATGCGATCCGGGTGTGGTGTTGCTGCGTAGCCTCAGCGACCCCGCGAAGGCCGGATCATGCGCGCCGCCGTCGAAGACCCATCCGGACTCGTGTTCTTCTGCGACGCCGCCGAACACATCATCGGCGTGCGAGCGACGAACGCGGCCTCCAACCAGCTGTTCGCCGGCACCCCGGGCACGCCCGGCATCATCAACGCCAGCTGCCGCAAGGCCCGCTTCAACGGCCCGCGCTCGCTCTCGCTCGACGTCGCGCAGCGCACCCTCTACGTCGCCGACACCGGCAATCAGGCGGTCCGCCAGGTCGACCTGCGGGTGAACATCGTCAACACGCTCGTCAATCTCCACGACGCGCGTTCCATCGCGGGCGTCCAGGAATTCACGCCCGGCGGTGTGGCCTTCGACGGCGACGATCTGGTGGCGATCGCCGACATCAAGAATCACATCCTGTGGGCCTACGATCTGCGCCTGCACCGCCTCTGCCTGCTGTGCGGCGCCCCGGGTCAGCACGGCCTCGCCGACGGCGAACCCGACCGGGCCCGCTTCTGGCTGCCGACCACGATCACCCTCGCCGACGATCGTTCCGGCTTTATCGTCACCGAGGCCGGCAATCGCCTGCGCCGCCATGTCACCCGCGACGGCCGCGTCCGCACCCTGCGCTGAGCGCCCCGCCCGGCACCCACAATCATCACTGTTCACCGTTGCCGCGATATCGCCGCGACGGGTCCAGGATTGCGTGCTCCGCCGATCCCGATCACGCTCTGCGCATGCGAATCATCCATGCACGTGAAGCGCTCGGTGAGGCGATCGGGACCCTGCTGGCGCCGCTCGCGGCGATCGGCGCCAGGGTGCGCCGCTCGCGGCTGTTTCACCCCGTGGGCACCGTATGCGCTGCCCAGGTCGTCCCCGTCGCCTGGGCCCAGGAGCTCCAGCCGCTCGCCCAGCGCCTCGCCGGGGGCGCCATCGTCCGCCTCTCCGGCGCCCTGTGGAAACATGAAGGCGCGCCCGACATTCTCGGCTGCGCCATCCGCTTCCGCGGCGACCGCCCGCTCGCCGAGGAGGGCCTGGACGTCGCCCCCGGCGCGCTGCCCCACCTCGCCGAGGCCGCCCCGAACGACCAGGACCTGCTGTTCGCGACACTGCGCTCATTCCTGACGGCGCTGCCGGCGTTGTTTCGCACCCGCCGCCACGACTATCTACAAAACGTCTACTACGCCATGGGCACCTTCGACGTGCTCGGCGTCGGCATCCTCGAGCTGCGCCTGGTGCCCGCCCAGGCGGTCCCCTCCATCGGCGAGAACCGCCACCAGCGCCTGCTGCACGCGATCCAGCGTGGGGCCGCCGAGCTACGCCTCGAGGTCCGCCGACACCAGCTCGGCGCCGCCTGGCAGCCGCTGTGCGAGCTCCACCTGCTCGCCCCGCTCGAGTTCGCGGGCCCGCTGCACTTCTCGCCGCTCAATACCGGCATGGGGTTCCGCCCGCGCGGCGCCATCCATGCCATGCGGGGCGCCCCCTACGCGGCCAGCCAGCGCGCCCGGGATGCCGTGCTCGACGACGGCCGCGCCGACGAGCTGACGCCCGGTGACAATGCTCCCTGATCGCAGCGAACCCGCAAACATGACAACGCAATCGACCCGGGCAATTACCCCACACATGGGGCCTGCGGGTCCCGCGCATCTGGTCGCCCGCCCCCGTTAGAACCGGCCGCTGCTGGCGCTGGAAGCTCCTCCCGGGCCAAACCAGCGCCGCCGGCACCGAGCTTATGCGAGTGCAATACATAGCTGAGCGCCCCCCACCACGGTGAGGCGCCAGAACTACCCATGAACTACGTTCAAGAGCGCGCATCTTCTGGAATTCCGGGTCTGGACGACATCCTCGGCGGCCAGGGCTTCCCCCGCAATCAGATGTATCTGGTCGAGGGCAACCCGGGCGCCGGCAAGACCACGCTCGGCCTGCAGTTTCTCCGCGAGGGCATGCGCCACGGCGAGAAGGTCGCGTACATCGTGCTGGCCGAGAGCGCCAAGGCGCTGCGCCGCCTGGCGCGCTCGCACGGCTGGGACATCAGCGACGTGACGATCATCGAGTCCGCGGATCAGGCGGGCCACAGCGACGAGGATCAGTACAGCCTGTTTCACCCGTCGGAGGTCGAGCTCGGCGAGGCCAGCGATACGATCCTCGGCGAGATCGACCGCCTGCGCCCGGACCGGGTCGTGATCGACTCGCTGTCCGAGGTCCGCCTGCTCGCCCAGGACCCGCTGCGCTACCGCCGGCAGATCCTCACCCTGCGCAAGTTCTTCGACGACCGCGAGATCACGGCGCTGCTCCTCGACTTCGTCACCGTTGGCGACGACCGCCAGCTCGAGAGCCTGTGCCACGGCATCATCCAGCTGTCGCAGCGGATCGCCGAGTACGGCGGTCACCGTCGCCGCATGCGCGTCACCAAGCTGCGCGAGTCGGCGTTTCGCGACGGCTTCCACGACTTCGCGATCGACAAGGGCGGCCTCGAGATCTTCCCGCGCCTGGTCGCCTCGGAGCACGGCCGCGGCCTCGGCTTCAAGCAGGAGACCTGCAGCAGCGGCATCCCCGAGCTCGACGCGCTGTGCGGCGGAGGCCTCGACCGCGGCACCAGCACGCTGATCATCGGACCCGCGGGCGCCGGCAAGTCGACGCTCTCGGCGATCTTCGCCAAGGCGATGGTCGAGCGCGGGGAGAAGGTCGCCTTCTTCGTGTTCGACGAGGTCCCCAACACCTTGATCGTGCGCGGCGAGGGCATGGGCCTGAAGATCCGCGAGCACGTCGACGCCGGACGCATGCTGATCCGCCAGGTCGACCCCGCCGAGCTCGCCCCCGGCCAGTTCGCGCACCAGGTCCGCCACTGCGTCGAGACCCTCGGCTGCAGCATGGTGATCATCGACAGCGTCAACGGCTACCACAGCGCGATGCCCGAGGAGCGGTTCCTCAGCGCACACCTGCACGAGCTGCTCGCGTACCTGAACCAGAGCAACGTCGTCAGCCTGATGGTGATGACCCAGACCGGCCTGGTCGGCGCCAACGTGGCCTCCCCGATCGACCTCAGCTACCTCGCCGACACCGTGATCGTGCTCCGCTACTTCGAGGCCCACAGCGAGATCCGTCAGGCCATCTCGGTGATGAAGCGCCGGACAGGACCCCATGAACGCACCATCCGTGAGCTCTACATCGACGCCGAGGGCATTCGCATCGGCGAGCCGCTCACCGACTTCAGCGGCGTCATCAGCGGCCAGCTCGTCTACGCCGGCCGTGACCTCCTCTCCCCAGCTCAGGCACAATCCCTTGCCAGCCCGGACCACCAATAGTCAGCGCGTGCTCGTGCTCTCGGCCAAGGCCCGGGACTCGCGGCTCGCGGCCCAGTTCCTCGCGCGCGCCGGCATCGACGCGCACGTCTGCGACAGCGCCGACGCCCTGTTCACCTCGCTCGCCCGCTGGGAGCTCGGCGCCGTCGTGCTCGCCGAGGAGGCCCTCGGCAAGGCCGACCTCGCCACGCTCGGCGCGCTGCTGCCCGCGCAGCCGCCCTGGTCCGACCTGCCGGTGGTGCTGTTCAGCGAGCGCTCCGGCCACTCGGTCGACAGCCTGCTGACGGCCCTCGGCGGCAACGTGACGGCGCTCGAGCGCCCGGTCCGCAGCGCGACGCTGATCACCGCGGTCCGCACGGCCCTGCGCAGCCGCCGGCGCCAGTACCAGCTGCGCGACGTGCTCGAGGAGATGGCCGAGGCGACCGGGCAGCTCGAGCAGCAGGACCGCCGCAAGGACGAGTTCCTGGCGATGCTCGGCCACGAGCTGCGCAACCCGCTGACGGCGATCCTCGGCGCGGTCTACCTCCTACAGCACGCGCGCGGCACCGATGTCGCCGCCCGCCAGCCGCCGATCATCGAGCGACAGGCCCGCCACCTCTCGCGCCTCGTCAACGACCTGCTCGACGTCTCCCGCGTCACCCTCGGCAAGATCACCCTCGAGCGCCAACCCGTCGACCTGCGCGAGGTCGCCACCCGCTGCGTCCAGACCTACCAGGGCGTCGCCTCGCACACGCTCACCCTCGCCCTCGCCCGCGAACCAGTCATCGTCGACGGCGACCTCGTGCGCCTCGAGCAGGTGCTCTCCAACCTCGTCACCAACGCCCTCAAATACACACCCGCCGGCGGCCACATCCACGTCACCGTCCGCCGCGAGCCCGGCGAGGGCCTGCTCTCCGTCGTCGACAACGGCTCCGGCATCGACGCCGAGCTGCTGCCCAATGTCTTCGACATGTTCACCCAGGCGACCCCGACCCTCGACCGCTCGCGCGGCGGCCTCGGCCTCGGCCTCTCCCTCGTCAAGAGCCTGGTCGAGCGCCACGGCGGCCTCGTGTACGCCCGCAGCGAGGGCCTCGGCCTCGGCAGCGAGTTCGAGGTCCGGCTCCCGCTCGCCGCCGGCAACCTCGTGGCCCGCAACGAGCCCTGCATCGTGCCGACCACCGGCGAGGGCATGTGGGTGCTGGTCGTCGAGGACAACGAGGACGCGCGCGCGACGATGCAGCTGCTGCTCGAGATGTGGGGCTACACGGTCGACACCGCGGCCGACGGCCAGGAGGGCCTCGACAAGGCGCTCGCGCGCCACCCCGCGGTGGCGATCGTCGACATCGGCCTGCCCAAGCTCGACGGCTACGAGGTCGCCCGGCAGATCCGCGCCCGCTCGGAAGGCCCGCCGCGCCTGATCGCGGTCACCGGCTACGGCCAGCCCGAGGACCGCCGCCAGGCGCTCGCCGCCGGCTTCGATCATCACCTGCCGAAGCCGGTCAACGCCGAGGATCTGGCGCTGCTGCTGCGCGACTGCGCGGGCGAGCGCGACGCGGCCGTGTCCTAGCCGACACAACTACCTGGACCGAGCGCCCGCACCGCCCACAACGATCCATGGCAGCGCGCCCACCCAACGATGCGCGATTGGCGCTCGCCAGCGGCGGCAAACTGGGGTAGGATCGCGCCGAGAACGGCGATGTCCCTCAGCTTTCAGCAACGTAAGCGACTCTACAACCTCTGCCAGCCCGATCAGCCGCTCGACCCGGGCGACCCGCGCAACATCGACTTCGACAGTTTGCCGGACTCGGTTCGCGGCGCGAGCTGGATGGGTACTCTTGCAGCGGAGATCGAGCTCTCTGACCAGCCGGTATGCATGCTCGTGGCCGGGCTTCCGGGCTCGGGCAAGTCGACCGAGCTACGACGCCTGGCCAGGCGTATCGCGGCGTCCGAGAGCGCTGGCCTCCTTTCAGTATACATTGATGCTGATAAGCTCCTCGATCTGACCAGCCGCATCGACGTCGTCGATATTGTCGCCGCGATTTTATATGAGTCCGAGCGGGCCGTGCTGGTCGCCGAGGGCAAGGACCCCGCTCAAGCGCTACAGGAGGGTTATGTGCGGCGCCTCTGGCACTGGCTGACGGCCACGGACGTCGAGCTCGGCAAGGGAGACTTCACGGTCGCCGCCGGCGTGGCGTTGTCGGTCGAATTGAAGAGTCGGCCATCGCTGCGCCAACGAGTGCGTGCTGTCGTCAGCAGCCACCTCACACAATTTCTCACGGATGCTCGCACGGAGCTCAAGCGCCTCGATGAGCGGGCCGCGGTGGCCGGCCACGGTGGCCTGATCGTCATCTTCGATTCACTGGAGAAGCTGCGCGGCACCACGAGTTCGTGGAACGACGTCCTCGACAGCGCGGAGATCTTCTTTCGCACGAACATGCCTAACCTCGAGTTACCGGTCCATGTGCTGTTCACCGTGCCCACGGCTCTGCTCACCAGGATCAACAACATCCGACTGTTGCCGATGTTGAAGCTTAAAACCCGCGAGGGCGTGCCCTACGAGTCCGGCATGGCGGCCGCCCGCGAACTGGTGACACGCCGCGTCGACGCCGCAGCACTGGTGGAGATCTTCGGAGAGGACGCCACGTGGCGCGTCGACGAGATGATCCGCTGGTCGGGCGGATATCCGCGTGAGCTCATCCGCCTGCTGCGGGCCGCGATCCGCGACTCCGAGACCGGCCCGCTCTCGCCTGAGTCGTTTACGCGGCTGTTCGCGGGATTGGTGGAGACTTACCGGTTTCTCGTCACCAAGGATGTCATCCCATGGCTCGTCACGGTCGCCCGGACTCACTTCATGACGGTGGAGCGGGACGACCAGCGATTCGCCGCCGACCGCATGCTGCAAAATAACGCGATCCTCTATTATGCAAACGCTCAGGGGTGGCACGATCTGCACCCCGCAGTCTACGAGAACCCCGACGTCCGTGCGGCTCTGGACGCTGTCCCGCCGCCGGTCGAAGGCGCGACCGACGATGCCGTCTAGCTCGCGCGAGCTCGAGCCGCTGTGCCAGGCCCTGGCCCTGGCAGAGGGGTTTCAGCTCCTGATCCTCGAGTGCGCCGACATCGACCCCATCGGTCTGCAGCGCATCCTCGATGAGGTCCTTTCGCGTGTCACTGAGCTACGCGGCGCGAAGCCCCGGCTCTATCGCTACGACCCCTATCAAACGACGACCGAGGAAGGAGCGTTGCGCGACGAGGCGTGGGTCGAGGGCGTGCTCCAGCCCATCCTCGAGCTCCCGCCGCCGGCCGACGAGGCCGCGAGCGTGATCGCGGTGATCGACGGTACGCGCGCCGCGAGCTCGGACGGTACCGAATGGCCAAGCTGGCTGTTCTTGTTTCATCGCATGAACGAGCGCCGCAACGCCATCGCCAGTGTATTCGCGGGGACCCTGGCCTTCGCATTGCCGCCGCAGCTCGTCCGAATGTTCCTCGAGGAGGCGCCAGACGCCGCGTCGATCCGCAGCGGGCTGTTTCGCCTCCACGCAGGGATGGTCCCCGCGGCGCAAGCGCTGCTGCGACCGTCTTCGTCCAGGCCCGTTCGAAGCGGGATCGGATCGGACGAGAACCCCGAGTCGGCGCTCCACCACCTGCTCCTTTCGTTGTTCTCGGCCGATGAGCTGTTTCGATTCGTGGCCACGATGCCCGAGGGCCACCAGATCATCAGGGAGTTGCCCGGCCGCAGCTCGTCCCGCGAACTCGTGCATCAGGTGTTGCAGGTAATTGCCAGGCATGGACTCTATCCAGAGTTCCTGCAGCAATTGCGCATGTGGTACCCCGGGCGGATTCGGGAGATCGAGGCGGTTGCCAAGGCTTTCACGGCTCAATCGGTCGTACCGCCCAGGCGGGGAGGCTTGCACGACCCATCGTCCGAATCGCCGCTGACGACCAATGTGTTGATGGTGTCGGCGACGTCCGACCCCACGGCGCGGCTGCATAGGGACCGAGAGTTCCGAACGGTCCTCAGCCGCGCGCGTCATCACCATTTTTATTCGACCTACGTCAGAGTCAACGGACTCGATGAATTAACGGACGCCCTCATCCGCGCCAGACCAGGGGTGCTGCATCTCAGCGCCGACGTCACGCCGGGTGGTGCGCCGGACTTTCAGCCAGGAGTGAATGTAAGCGCTGAAGTTATCCCGCCCAGGGCATTGTTACGGCTGCTCGATACGAGGAACAACACGGTCCAACTCGTGATCGTGGAGGGGCTTCATGCGAGCGCGCTCGCTCGTGAGATCCCATCGGTGATCGAGTACGCCATTGCCGTCGATGCTAGTGCCCCGGAGAACCTGCGGATCGATTTTTTCGTCGCTCTCTATCAAGCGCTGGCGGCCGGCCGTACGGTCAGCGATGCCTTCTCGATAGCGATCGGAGGCGTCGCCATGCAACGTCACGAGGACGATGCTTTCGTCCTATTTACTGCGGCCAAACTGCAGCGTAAGGGCGCTTCGCGCGGCGCGTAGTTGCACGACAGGCGCCGCGTGCTCCCCTATGAGAGAGCACGCGGACCTGGCGAGTAGCTCAGGCCTGGCGACGGCGGCGGGTCACACCGAACGCAACGACGCCGAGCCCCAGCAGCGCGAGCGGCAGGTCACCGGAGTCGCTCGACGTGCAGCTACAACCGGCCACGCCCTCGGCGGTGCAGGTGTTGCCGGAGCACATCGCGCTGCCGTCGGCGTACACCTCGACGGCGAAGATCGCCTTCAACGCGGCGATGCACTCCTCGAGGTTGTTGCCGGCGTCGACGTACTGCCCGTCGCAGAACAGCGCGCCCTCCGGCTCGCTGCAGCGGCCCTTGCAGCCGCCCTCGACGTCGACCTTGCAGTCGGCGAAGCCGCTCGCCTGGCAGTCGATCTGGCAGTCCGCGTTGGCCTCGGCCTTGCACGAGCCCGAGCACGACGCGTCGCACTTGGCCTGGCAGTCGGCCTCCGCCGGCGTCACCTTGCAGCTCGCGTCGCAGCTGCCCGAGCAGGTCGCCTTGCACGACGCCGCACACTCGGCACCGCTGCCGTCCGCGGCGCAGCGGCCCTCACAGTCGGCGCTGCAGTCGGCCTGGCACGAGCCGTGACAGTTGAACTCGGCCGGCTTGATGTCGCACTCCGCCTCGCAGTCGGCGCTGCAGCTGCCCGTGCACTCGGCGCTGGCGCTGACGTTGCATTCGCCCGTGCAGGCGACCCGCAGGTCGGCCGCGCAGGCGGCCGTGACGTTGACGGGCGTGCACATCGCCTCGCAGTCGATGTCGGCGTAGACCGTGCACTCGGCCTCGGCCGAGACATAAATGTTGCCGCACGAATCGAGGCCGGCGGCCTGCGCCTGGCCGGAGAAGAACATCGGAACAGCGCACGCGAGCGCGCCGAGGAGGGTCTGAAGGGTACGTCGCATGGGGGTTCTTCCTGGTGAGGATGAGCGGACAAGAAATGGCACGGATCGGCGCCGCATGCGGCGCTTTCGGCGCCGCTCCATGGCGAAGGGCTCCTGCCCGCTCTAAACGACGGGCCTGCGGGCTTTTATGGCCCTTGGGTCGCGCGCTGCTCCGTCCGCTGCTCGCGCTTTGCTCCGGTCAGGCGCCGCAGTACGCATGCCGCGCGCTCGCCAGAACCCGCAGCCGGCGTCCTCAGCCGAGCACCAGGCGGACCACCAATGCGAACAACCCCGCGAGCATCACCCCGACCAGGATCACCAGCACGCGACCGAAATTCCGATGCCCGGTCTGCAACATGTACGACGCGGCGCCGGCCGTCAGCATCGGGAATATCGCGTAGCGCCCGAGCCCCTGACCGAAGTGATTCGGGTCGACCACGCGCCCCGAGGCCGCCGCGCCGCCACCGATCAGCACGATCACCAGCAGCGGCAGCAAGGCGTGCAGCAGCAAGAGCTTCCAGGAGATGGACCGGGGCCGCGGGTCGGACACGCCGCGACGATACGCCGACGACCCGCTCCGGGGCAATCCGGACGACCGTCACGCGGCCGCCTGCGAGCCCGCAGGCGACTCCGCCATTTCAGCCATCAGCGACCGCTTCAGCGGCCGCCGCGACGACCGCCGCCGTTGCCCGCGGGCGCACCCGGACGCCGGCCA